>CAYTUL010000066.1:0-11865 GCA_964441135.1 uncultured Desulfobacteraceae bacterium
ACGCGGGTTAATCGTCCTTTATCATAATAAAACCAGGTCGCGGGACGGCCGTCACCGTCCTTATCCCATTCGCCCCGGACGGCCTCCTCATGGGTATCGTAAAACCATTCCATGTCCAGATGATCTTCGGACTCATATCTTTCCTTACTACGGATCAATTTCCCCTGTTGATTAAAGGTCTCCTTCAGGTCAATGATTCCATCCCCGTCTTGATCCATTTCCTTTATCCGTAAGATGTCATCTTTATAATAATAGCGGCCCTCGGGATTTCCATCTCCGTTTGCATCCAGTTCTACCACACTGGTCCAGGGATCCCTGTCAAACCACTGGGTAATCTCGAAACGGCCGTCCCCGTCCTTATCCTGTAGGATTTTTCGCTTTTTCCCCTTTTCAAAATAGACTTTGAGGTCGGCCGTCCCCTTACCCTGTTCATCCCTCTCGATCCTTACAAGATTTCCCTTTTCATAATATTCCCAGTAATCCCATTTCCCATCCAGATTCTTATCGCTTTCCATCTTCTCTTTGAACCCCCGGTCATCAAAATGGATCCTGGTGTCCGGGTTGCCGTCCCTGTTATTATCCTGGGTCTGTAAAACCGGTTTTTCGTTTTTATACACGGTCGTTGTCTCCATGAAACCATCTGCATCCGTGTCATAAACGACCCGCATTAACTTGCCTTTCGAAAAATAACTGACCCTGTCAATCCTACCCGTAAATCTTGTATCTTCCTCGATCTTTTCAGAGAGACCCCGGGAGTCAAAGCTGCAAAACTGATCGTTCTTACCATCAAAATTTCTGTCTCTCTCCCGGTAAAAAGGTACACCATTTCTGAAACGGGTCATTATGTCAAAACGGCCGTCCCCGTTTGTATCCTTTTCCTGTTCAAAGGGCCGGTCATTCTGAAACCGGGTTAAACTCTCGAACCTCCCATCCTGATCCTGATCCATTTTCTCCTCTGAAAGGGTACCATGACGATATATCCGAACCAATTCCATTCTCCCATCCCCGTTCAGATCATACCGGTTTTCAGTGGGAATACCATCTTCATCGTAGAAAACGACCTTATCCGCGATTCCATCCCCATTATCGTCAGACCGACCTTCAACCGGCTTTTCATTGCGGTATGACTGCCATGTATCGATTTTGCCATTGCCGTCCCTATCTTCGGTCGAGGAGATCAATTTTCCCTGTTTAAAATGATAGATCGTGTCAAAAATCCCGTCTCCTTCCGTATCCTTTTCAATCCTTATTATCTCCCCCTCACCGTTGAAATAAATCACCTGATTGATCCGGCCTATCTCCGCCGAGGACTCTTCATGCCTGAGCCTTTTGCCACCCTTAAAATAGTCCCAGGAGTCTATCTTTCCATCATGATTGCGATCCAGCTCCACTCTTTCGATTTCTCCGTGATCATAATACTGGAAACGATCAATCAACCCGTCACCATTGCTGTCCACCTCCAGCTTCATTATCTGCCCATTCTCATCAAGGTATGCGATTTGATCGATCCTTCCGTCTTTGTCCGTGTCCTGTTTTACGATATTCTCTTCGGCCGCCAATGGAGCGGCCGCCAGACAAATGGAAAGACAGACAAGGGTAATTATCAATATAGACTGTTTCATCGAATATTTTATCCCGGAATGGTTTCTCTATTTTTTCGGAAGCAGGGAATATGGATCAACGGGAACTATCCTTATAAAACACAGCCTTAAGGGTTCTCGCCGAGGGAAATGACCTCGATCTTTCCGACAGATTTAATATCCCGATCGGACATCAGGTCGTCGGATGGAATCAGAAAAAATTTACCCCCTTCGTTTATAGCCTTTCCGTCCATTGTATCCGCAATGAACATCCGATCACCGGTTTTGTCGAGAAAGACCTCCCCGTAGGAGAAGAGGGAGCGATAGCCATCCGGCGCGGATACATGAAAAACAGTACGGAGATCGGATTCAATGCCGGCCTTTTCTACAACGGACTTGAATAAAGCGCCTGAAAAATCTTGAATCCCGTGAAATCCCTTGCCCTCTCCGAGATGAATTATTCTCATCTCCCGCCGGGGGAAGGTTGAAAGGTCCGTCACGGTTATGTCTCTTTTTACCGCGCCTGTTATTATAAAGGACGGCGAAAAGAGTTTCTCTGACGGGCTACCCGGAACCCGGGGCCGGGGACATAATACCCGGATATTCACGATCTCCTCTAAAGACCTGTCCGCATATGCATCGCAGGCAACCACGAGTTTCGGAAACCCGATGGGGCGGTGAAGCTGATCCATATAAGGCTGGTAAAAATCGGGCTTATGGCATTCGCGGCAACCTTTATGGGGCATGATCGGAGAGGCCGAAGTGGCTACGATAATATCCCCCGAATTCCTGTAGAATATTTCACCCCAGGATAATGCCACCTCCTTTCCCTGTTTGTTGCGGACAAGCACCGCAAGATCAATGTTTTTGAAAAAACCGGGATCTTTTTTCTTGACGGAAGCCAAATCCAGAAGCTCCCGCAGCGGGACTCCCTGATAGAAAAATGCACCACGATAGGATTTGTCTTTCAATACCTCGTTAAGCTGGACCCGGACTTGTTGAAACCTGTTCAAATCCTCCACATTCAGGACCAGGGGCTGGCTTACAAGTCCTGTGATGCTTATGGAAGACATGTTTGACGAAGCGTATGCTCCGGTAGCCATGAGAAGAAGGCTCAAACAAATGAGTATTCGATATCTGTTTTTCATAATAACTCCTTAGCCGGGGAATCCCGGTATTCCCAGAGTGCATTAATAATAATTCATATTCAATGTCCTTGCTTTTCGCAAGGTATTGAATATGGCGGGCGGATCGCTTCCCCGGGAAATTGACGGACCGAGGGCAGGCCGATTAATCGGAAGCATTCCGCCCGCGTGTGGAAGATGTCGAGGTTCTCTCTCTTTGGGAAGGCGTCTTCCACGTTAAAACAAGATAGATCAGGATACCGATTATCATTTTAAAAAAACAGGACATCGTCCGATCAATAAAGGTTCCATCATACTGTATGTATTAGTCATAATAATATCTATATTGGAAATTATATGTCAATATTAAATATCAATATAGGTCATAAAACCCTTTCATAACCGAATATTACTTATAATCTTATTGAACGGCCCGGTTTTCCTTTACCGGAATTATAACAATATGGATCTATTTCATCCGGAAATGGACATTGAGAAATTCTTTAGAATCTTGAAAATAGGGCATACAGCAGGGGGCTCGGGGAAAATAAGGGCGCCGCAAAATTCAGGGTAGTCTCCGTTGTGAGTTGTCCGTCGTCTGTAGTCGTAATTGAAATGTTACTGTTTCAATTCGTTGCAGTAAAAAATCAATCCCCAAACAGGCTGTGTCACAATTCGTCATCTCCCTCCGATATTGGCGTGAGATCCAGAACTCTCCAAGATGATTCAATTTCTCTGGATTCCGGATCTCGCTATACTATGCACCGCTCAATCGGTCGAAGATCCCGCTTCTTTTTCCGGGGAATAACGTTCTTTAGGAATTATGACACAGTCTAAAAGGACGTGGATTCTTTACTTACAAACTTCCACCAGTTTGGACAATGAACGGGGAAGATCCTGCTGTACGGCTTTCGAATCCGCCCGGCAGGGAATAAACGGCGGCTGTCCCATCTCCATTAATATGGCAAGCCCTCCACCCGGTGAAAGCAGGTATTCCAGAAAACGCATCGCCCCCTCTTTATTGGGGGCATCATTGATCAGGGTAAGGCCGTATGTGCAGGATTTGCCCCTGTGAATTATCCAGTTCCCAGGTTCTTTGCCCTTCACCTTGACCGCTGCCTGGCTATAGAAATCATCATATTGATAGCTGCCGAGATTGATGTGATCATCCAGTATGATATACTTCAAGCCATTCTGAACTGCCACGGAAAGATATTCCCAGGCAAAGTCCATATCACCTGATTTCAGGAGGTCGACCAGGTCTACGGCCTTTGATCGAACATTTTCCGGCGGACGGTTGGCAATAAGACGATCATATAGACCGGGATTATTATAATAAATTTCAGCAAGCTGGAGTACCATCAGGCTCCTGTATCCACAGGGATCCAGATCGGGGTCGGAATGCCCCCACACGATCCCCTTGCGATCGAGGATGTTATGCCAGTTATGGGCATTGACTTCATCGGCATACCGACTTTTATCCGTGTAGCAGAGCACCAGTTGGTTCGTGGCGAACCGAATATTCCATGATGCCTTATCCGGAATCAACATATCATCGATAATCGTATAATCCGCCGATGCCATGATATCTGCAGGCTTGTTTTCTTCGGCAATGAACCGGGCCAACTTCGTGCTGCCGCCTGAAGTCCTGATGATATCCATGGTGGGGTTGGCGGATTCAAAAATCTCTTCCATCTTTGAAAAGGGAACGGAAAGACTCCCTGCATGGTAGATGATGATATTATCTTTTGCCATCGCAGCACTCCTATACATAAAAAGCAATATGCCCGCCATCATGATCGACCGGTATTTATAGAAAAGAGATCCTTTTTTCATATTCTTCGCCCCCGCGTTCCCCCGTCGTTTTCTCATTGAGGTATTTTGCATAACGGATCCCAATTACTTCTCCAGGACAAAAGAATCATATACTTCTCCCGTTGCATCAAAGGATCTATAGAATAAACGATCATGATCAATATGAACCACCTGAAATAATTGCCTGCCTGTCTCCATTTTTGCCATTAACCCTTCATAATGTGTTCTAACCCGGTAGAACTTGGGGCCACTGACCGAAATTATATAAACGGTCCCTTTTCCATTATCCCCTGCCCTGATACCATTTTTTATCTTGTTGGTACGGCAGTAATGGTGGTCATGTCCCTGCAATACCAGATCAACCGAATATTTATCAAAAATGGGGACCAGTAGATTTTGCAGCTTTGAATCGTTACGGTATCTCGCTGTTGAATAGACCGGCTGATGGATTCCAATGATGGTCCAGGTTTGTGGATCATTAGATAAGATCCGGTCCAGCCATCCGGCCTGTTCCTCCAATTTTTCATTGCCGTTAAGCATGACGAACCTTACGCCCTGGTAATCAATAAAATAAACGGTTTCCTCCAGACCCCGGGGCCCGTTTTCCGGGAGCGTAAAATGGGACCTCCATAAAGGGAATACTTTATAGTCTTTGCCCGTAAGATATCTTTTATCGGGATATTCGTGGTTCCCGGGGAGGAAAATCATCGGAGTCATTCTGGGAATCCAGCCAAGGGCATCAAATAATTCAGCCCATTCCTCATCCTTGTCTCCATTGTCAACAAGGTCGCCTACGAAAAGCCAGAAGTCCGCGTGCGGCGCCTTTTTAAAAGCAGCGCGGAAAATGCGCGAGCACATGGATTTTACACTTTCCTGGGGATCGCCGAAATATATGAATGTAAACGGATCGGGGCTCTCACAGGCGGTCTTAAACTGATTCCATTCACTCCAGGTATTGTCCCTGCCCACCCTGTAGGCATAGATCGTATCCGGCTTGAGAGGCTTAAACACAGCGGAATAATGATAAACAAAATGATCTTTAGCCAGCATCACTTTTTCACCCACAGCTTTTAGGGTTCTCACGTTTTTTTCTAAAGCGGCGGTATCTGTTAAGGGCGCTATCTGGGCCTTTGGATACTTTAATTCAGCGTATGTTCTCCAGGTGACGGCCTGGCTTATTGAAGGATTTTCAGTTAGATTCAATATGATTCTTTCCGGTGAATAAGCAAGAGCATGGTATGGGTGTGCATCCTCTCGCTTTTCCGTATCCTGCTTTCCGGATACAGCGCAACTGCCTGCCAGCAACAAGGACACGCAAAATAGAAATATTTTGAAAAAGATCCTGGATTTATCGATGGATGTTCTCATTTAGGATACAGGTATTTGTTAAAAACAAAACATTCTTGAGGCGTTATCGGCACGACCTGGTACTTCCTTCTATAAATATCAGCACATGTAAAAGAACCGGATTCAGGCTAAAAAAAATTGATTTGTTATGACATTATTGATATATAGGTTATGTCAGATCAGATATATTCTTTTTCAGGAACAAATCAAGTGATTTTTTTTAATAATGAAGCATTTGTCAAGTATATGAATTTTTCATTCGGAGTGTTTATCACGTTTTTTTATGGAGGAAATGATGGAAAATGAGACAAAGAAAGGCCTTAAGTCATTGAACCTTTCGGAAGAGATCGAACAGGAGTTCTTCACGCGCTGCTTCAGCACAGTCGATTACCTGAATGCCGTGGCTACGGACATTATCATGGATTTTATTGACAACGCCTCCGGCCCCTTGTCCAGACAGATTCTTCGACATTCGCCGGAAGTGGTCGCCCTGAAGGCTTTTGAGAAGGCCATCAACAGTCTCAACATCATATTATCTGATGAATTGTAGAATAATAAGGGAAATTCATTCATTTTGGAGGTGAGGCAATGGAAATAATCAAAACGGACTGTGGTTTGTGCATTAATTGCTGCGGCGTTAATGCATATGTGGAAGACGGCAGGCTGGTAAAGGTGGAGGGCATACCTGAGCACTGGCTGAACAAAGGCAAATTATGCCCGAAAGGTGAACGTCTCGTGGACCTGCTTTATTCGCCTTCCCGCTTGAAATATCCCATGAAGAAGGTAAACGGCCGTTTTCAGAGAATATCCTGGGATGATGCATTAGGCGAGATAGGAGCCAAATTACAGGAGTTAAAGGGTAAGTACGGAGCCCACACACTGGCCACCTGGACCGGTTCCGTGGGCGTTGAGCATTTCGAGATGGCGGCATTTAACCAGCGATTTCGGGGGGCCTATGGCACTCCAAATTTCTTTAATGCCGAAGGTATCTGTTTCCGCACCCGGATCCTTGCGCGTCAGATCACCTTTGGTCGCTATCCGGTCGAAGAACCGAAGAACGCCAACTGTATCATCCTCTGGGGGCGTAATCCCGACGAAAGCTACTGGCCCGTGGGCAGACAGGTCCGTGAGAGGGTCGAGGCCGGGGCAAAGCTCATTACTATTGATCCGAGGCGAATTCCCATTTCCAAGCTGGGGATTTATCTGCAGCCCCGTCCCGGCACGGACGGCGCTATCGCCTTGGCCATGATGAATGTCATCATCCAAGAAGATCTGTGGGACAAGGAATTTGTCGAAAAATACACCTTCGGCTTTAACAGGCTGATGGACCATGTCAAGGAACATACGCCCGAAAGGGCCGAGACCATAAGCAGCGTGCCAGCCTCGGAAATAAGACGTGTGGCGCGCATCTTTGCAACCACGAAAAGCTCCTGCATCCTGGAAGGGGTGGGTCACATGAACCAGTTCACCAACGGCCTCCAGACAAACAGGGCCTACTCCATATTGATGGCCATCACCGGAAATGTGGATGTGCCGGGCGGATGGGTCACCTGTCCGCAGGTTCGCCTTGCAGACCTTCGTCTACCTATAGACGAAAACCCCCTCGGGTATGATGAATATCCCATATTCCACCAGTTCGGCAAGCGTCCACCCCCCTATGGCTCTGCATCGATGATGACAGAGGCCATGAAATCGGAAAAGCCTTACCCGATAAAGGCCTTCATATCGTCCGGCAGTAACCCGGCCCTGACCTTTCCCGATACCAGGCTTTTTCTCGAGGGGATAAAGAATCTGGAGTTGTTTGTCAACATAGATCCCAACATAACCGAAACAGGACTGCTCGCCGATTATGCCCTTCCTGCTTGTACCTTCCTGGAGGAGACGGGCATAGGCGGTTTTCCTTACGGCATATCTTACTGTGAGCCCTGTATTATGCTGCGCAGGAAGGTTGTCGAACCCCTTTATGAGAGCAAGCCTATCTGGTTGATCTGGAGCGAACTGGGCCGTAAGATGGGTTACGCGGAGCATTTCCCCTGGAACACCGATGAAGAAGTGGCAGAGCACTTTTTCTCAACAAGTGGTGTCACCCTCAAAGACCTGAACGATCATCCAGAGGGTGTCTATTTCGGTAAAAAGGAATACAGGCTTTTCGAGAGAAAAAACTTCTCTACCGCAAGCGGAAAAATAGAGCTATACTCCCCACGGATGGAAGAGCTTGGCTTCCCCGGCCTTCCCGGACACGTGGAGCCTCAGCAGAGTACCGTTGCAAATCCTGAATTGGTCAAGCAATACCCGGAGATCTTGCTCACCGGCAATAGGCAGATTGAATACATCGATGCGCAGATGCGTGATGTGCCTGGCTTGAGGGTGAGAGTCCCGAACGCGGAAGCTGAGATAAATCCCATCACGGCCTCGAAATACGGAATCATGCCCGGCGAATTGATCGCTGTTGAGACTCCGAGAGGTTCCATAAAGATAAAGGCGAATGTTACGCAGGATATTAAGCCGGGCGTTGTGTCCGTGCCTCACGGTTGGGCAGAAGCGAACTGTAATATACTCCTGGACGCCAAATTATTGGATCATGTCTCAGGCTATATCACACTGAACAGTGTCGCCTGCCGGGTTGTAAAGCTGTTTTAATGGGGACGTTCTTCCGGGGGACGCCCCCCGTGAACGATGTCATAGATAACCTTTTCAAAAGACTTTATGGCAAGTTCTTCAGGCCTGGCTAACAGGAACCGTTTCGCCTCAGGACATGGATTCGTCTGTATGAGACCGAGGATCATATTTGCGGCGGCATCACTTATATAATCAACCATATTGAAGCAACGCGCAATCGCTCTCTCTTCGTGCTCATTGAGATTACGGTTTGAGTCAAGTGAAGTCCCATTGAGATTTTTTGACATGGCTTTACCTCCTTATAATAGGTATCCATCCAGAAACGGCCCTTAACCCACAATCCTCGACATGGCATGAACAGTATAATCAATGTCCTCCCGGGTGTTAAAGGGGCCGAGGCTAAACCGGACACCTCCTCGCACCAGTCATCCGCGTTCTTCAGAAATCCCTCCTTATCGAAAAAGATCTCTCGTCCGGCGATGATACGGGAGTTCCGGTCGGGGAGACCGGAAAGGGGTTTTGAGCCTCCGGACGAGCCCATATGCCCCTATAGTCCCTGTTTCAGTGCGGCCATAATCTTCTCCGGCGTTGCAGGCAGGTTAAAGATCCTGACACCGCAAGCATCCTTAATAGCGTTGATTACCGCCGGGGCCGTTGAGACCATGGTCATCTCACCAATGCCGGTTCCGCCAAAGGTCCCTCTTGTCCGGGGAGTCTCCCTCGGAGTAATGACTTCCATGTCAAAGGCCGTTTTCATGGTGGGATACTTGAATGTCACCCAGTCTTTGGTCTTACCGTGTATGTATTCCTCCCTGAGCGCGTATCCCACACCCTGGTCCATGCCGCCTTCAAGCTGCCCTTCCAGGTTCTGGGGATGGATCACCGGTCCGGGGTCCACGGCCGTGGTCATTTTGATCACCCGAACCTCTCCTGTTTCGGTGTTCACTTCCACTTCGGCCATCTGAATATTGTGGACCTGGGAATCAAAGGTCGGACCCTGGCCGGTTTTCGGGTCGAGATGTCCCTCGGCAACATTCTTCTTGCCCATGTAACGGGTGGGCTTCCCGGCTTTTTTCAGGCCCTCGTAGGTCGAATCACCCGCCTCTTTCATGTTCGCTTTCAACTTTTCAAGGGCATTCACCAGGGCACCGCCGACCATGTAGGTGATCCTGCTGCCTGCCGCCGGGCCGGTTTCTGTGGTCTGATCCGTATTCCGGGTAACCAGGCGAACTTTTTCAATAGGCAGGTCCATAAGATAGGCGGCGATCTGGGTCAGCATGGAATCGTTCCCTTCACCGGGATCCGCCGCCGCGGCATAGATGGTGATGCCGTTATCCGGGTCAATCTCCACAGCCACCTGGGCCGCATCGCCGGGCTCGGCAATTCCGAAGGAATGGGCGCCGAGGCCGACCCCCCGCTTGATCGGGCCGTCCTTGAAGGCGGCGGCCTCTTTTTTCGCACGCTCGTAATGGGGCCGGATGAGCTCGCAGATCTCCGGAAAAGGCCACTGCTCCATGACCGCACCGGTGGACACGCTCTGACCGGGCATGAGGGAGTTCTTCAGGCGGAACTCCAGGGGATCAATCCCCATCTTGTCCGCCAGCATGTCCATGGCCGACTCCAGGGCAAAGTTGACCTGGGGGGGCCCGGCCCCCCTGGCGGCCCCGCCCGCCGCGTTATTGGTATAAACAAGCCTTGCCAGGGAACCGATATGGGGAATATGATACGCGCCCGAATGCATCTCAAGGACCCGGGTGATGACAATAATGCCCAGGATCATGTAGGCCCCGTTCTCAACGATGAAATTATTGGAATAGGCGGTCAGCTTCCCGTCCTTGTCCGCCCCTAATTTCACTTTCATGGTAAAGGGATGTCGTTTGGAGGTCAGGAGCATGGATTCGTGAATACTGGGGATATAGCGGACAGGTCTCTTGAAATGGAGGGCCACTGCCCCTGCAATGCCTTCGGAGGTAATGGATGCCTTGATCCCGAACTGCCCGCCTGAGAAGGCCTCCTCATAACGCATGTTTTCCCATCCCAGTGCGTCCTGCAGTGTGGCCATATGAGTGTGGATCATGATGCTGCGACCGATGACCACAAGTATGGCGTCCTCTCCCTCCCCTTCGAGGTAGGAGACGCAGGCCTCGGGCTCCAGGGGGGCCTGGTGATTGAGCTGTGTGGAAAAATCGGCCTCGACCACGGCCGCGGATTCCGCAAACGCCTTTTTTGCGTCCCCTTTGATCTGGGGCTGTTGATAACAGAGGTTTGGATACTCATCATGGATTTGTACGGCATCCTCGGCAAGTGCCTCCTGCGGGGTCATCATGACGGGCAGGGATTCGTACTCGATCTTTACGGCCTCCGCCGCGGCCCGGGCCTGGGCCTGGGTCTCTGCCGCCACAATGACTATGGGATCTCCCAGGCACCGGACCCGGTCCTTGCACAGGACCGGCTGGTCATTAAATATGAATTTAAGGATATTGCTGCCCTTGATGTCCTTGGCCGTCATGGTACCGATAACGCCGGGCATCTTTTCTACGGTCGAAGTGTCGATGGATTTGATGACGGCATGGCCCTCGGTGCTTCGCACCACGGCGAGTTCAAGGGCATTTTCCACATGGATATCTGCGGCGAATTCCGCCACGCCGCAGGCCTTGATCATGGCCGAGGGTCGAGGGTGGGAGACATGCATCATTCCACTTGCCGGATCGGGCCGGACCTGGTCCGGCGTGGCCTCGCCACGCATAAACCGGCCCGCGAACTTCACCGCGTCAATGATCTTTTTATATCCCGTACACCGGCACAGATTACGCGCTAAGGCCTTTTTGATCTCCTCCGTGTCCGGATCGGGATTCTGATCCAGCAGGGCCTTCGTTGCCATGATCATGCCCGGGGTGCAGTATCCGCATTGGATGGCACCGGAAAGCACGAAGGCCTCCTGGATCAGATGGGGGTTTTCCGGTGTGCCTAAACCTTCCACCGTGATAACCTCGGCCCCTTCCAGGTCCGCTACCTTGGTGAGACAGGAGCGGGTTGCTTTTCCGTCGACGATAACCGTGCATGCCCCGCACTGGCCCTTACGGTCGCAGGACTGTTTCGCTCCTGTAAGACGCAGGTCCTTCCGCAGGAGATCCAGCAGGACCGTGTCCGGTGCAACCACAAATTGTTGTGATATTCCATTGATGGTAATGGTTACCTTTTTCATGTCCGCCTCCCTTTAAATGGTTAATGATATCCGTTTCTCATACATTATAAGATCTATCGCTATTCCATGTATTAGGCGTTATCATGTATCGGTTTAAGCGTAATCCGGTTTTTCGAAACATGATGAAATCAGCAAAATCGGAAGAGACTCGATTTATATCACATTAGATATATAT
>CAYTUL010000067.1:0-11716 GCA_964441135.1 uncultured Desulfobacteraceae bacterium
ATCCTATCCTGTTTTGCAGGGACCCACGGACGCCAAATTTGAATTCTCGATTGACGTGAAAAGCAAAGTCGATAAAGATTCCATCTTCAATCTCACTGCCCAGGGTCCCGAGAACTGGGATATTAATTTTAAACCCGCCTACGAGACAAAATATATCTCCAGCCTGAGAATAAAGGCCAACGGAAGCCAGACCATGGCCGTGGAAGTGAAACCATATCCCTTTGCCGAACCGGGCGAGTATCCGATCAAGGTCAAAGTGGATTCGCCGGAGGCACATGGCGTGGTCGACCTCAGCATCGTCCTGACCGGGACCTACAAGATAGAAACCGGGACAGCCGACGGTCGTCTTTCCCTTAACGCCCTGCAGGGAAAGCCCGCCAATATCTCCTTTTATGTGAAAAACAGCGGTTCTGCCGCCCAGAGCAACATACGCTTCCTCTCTTTCAAGCCGGAAAACTGGAAGGTGGAATTCAATCCGGAAAACATTGCCAACCTCGGCCCCGGGGACCTCAAGCAGGTTGAAGCGACCATCACGCCCGCGGATCAGGCCCTTGTGGGCGATTATTCCGTCGGCCTCCGAATTGAAGGAGAAAAGGTCTCCGAAAACCTGGAGTTGAGGGTAACCGTCAAGGCCTCGACCGCCTGGGGATGGATAGGGATTGGAATCATCGTCCTTGTTATAGCGGGTCTTGTTGTCATGTTTATCAGACTGGGAAGGCGTTAACATGGATTCGGAAAATATAATCGAAGCCAGGGAGCTTACAAAGGTCTACGGCCGCCAGACCGCGGTTGATAATCTCTCCTTTATGGTAAAGAAAGGAGAAATATTCGGATTTTTAGGGCCAAACGGTGCCGGCAAGACCACCACCCTTCTAATGCTTCTCGGTCTTAGCCAGCCGTCCAAAGGTTCCATCAGGGTATGCGGTTTGGATCCCACGAGAAAGTCCAAAGATATAAAGAGTCTTGTGGGTTATTTGCCGGAGAACGTGGGCTTTTATGGTGATATGGATGCCGTGGAGAGCCTCCGGTTTATCGCTGACCTGAATGGACTCGCCGGTGATCTGGCCCGGGACAAAATTCCTGATTTATTGAATGTGGTAGGTCTTTCCAAGGACAGGAACAAGAAGATAGAGGCCTATTCCAGAGGTATGAAACAGCGCCTGGGTATCGCGGAGGTTCTTCTGAAGGACCCTGCGGTCATGTTTCTGGACGAACCCACGCTCGGACTCGACCCGGAAGGTGCTGTACGATTGATCGAACTGGTTCAGTCCCTGAACCGGGACAGAAAGATCACTGTGCTGCTCTCCTCCCATAACCTGTATCAGGTTCAACAGATCTCACACCGTGTGGGTATCATGATAAACGGGAAAATGGTGGCCGAAGGCTCCCTTGATGAATTGGCCAGGGAAAAATTTGGGCTGGGAGAAGAAAAGTATACGTTGGAAGAGATTTACATGAAATATTTCCAGGAGGTCTAATCATGCAGGGCCTATTGGCTGTATATAAAAAAGAGTTGGCGGATCATTTCAGTAGTTACAGGTTTATCATTCTTTTCGCGCTGATTGCCATGGTCGCTTTTATCACCAGCTATATGGCTGGAATCAACCTGAGGGAAAACCTGGAAGGTGTCGCGAGACCCAAATTTATCTTCCTGATGCTGTTTAATCTCCCGGGGGCTATGTTTTCTCTGGTTCAGTTTGTGGCCTTTTTCGGCCCCCTCATAGGCCTCGTCTTGGGATTCGACGCCATCAATCGTGAGCGGGCCCATGGGACCCTCATTAAACTGATTTCCCAGCCCATCTTCAGGGATGCGGTGATTAATGGAAAATTCCTTGCCGGTGTAACCACCATAACCATCATGCTGGTATCCATCGTATTAGTCATTTCCGGTTTCGGCCTCATCCTGCTGGGGGTGGTGCCTGGAATTGAGGAGATATGGCGATTAATCGTCTATCTTATTCTCAGTATCTTTTACATATCCTTCTGGCTCGGGATATCCATACTTTTTTCCATCGTCTTCCGCAGTATAGCCACATCGGCTCTGACCTCGGTCGCCCTCTGGATCTTTTTGTCCTTTTTTATCTCCATGGGCGCGAGCGTCCTGGCCAATTCACTCGCTTCGACGGAAGGCCAAGGCGGAGCCAGCCGGGATATACTGATTAAAAACAATAGGATAAAAGAGTCGGTCTCCCTGACCTCTCCCATGGTACTCTATTCGCAGGCATCCTCCATTATCATCAACCCGACCCAGAACACGACGAGCTCCCTTATACTCATGGGCCCGATGGAGAGGCTTTCTGCATCCCGTTTCCAGAATCCACTCACCCTTGGCCAGAGTATTATTGTTGTATACCCCCATTTGGTGGTACTTATTGCCGTCACCCTGATCTGCTTTGCCGTCTCTTACCTTATTTTCATGACCCAGGAGATCAGGACTTAAAATATTTTTACCCGTCCGGCGGTTACAAGGCCCGATGAGGTTCAGGGATCCGGATTGATTAACAGGTATTTTGTATATCTTCTGTCCAGGTCCTCGAGCCTCACCAGGGCATATTCATCCTGGAACTCCTTCCACAACAGGGATAGGGTATCCTTCAGGAGGGTGCCGTCACCCGGCGATAATCCCTCTTCTCCTGAAAAAAGATCCCTGATAAAGGTTTCCTTAAAAGCCCGCATCCGATAGGGCGGTTTTTTTTCATTTTTTCTGAGCAACGCGAAAAAATCCTTCACCTGATCAAGGGATAAGGGGGTAAAGTGCTGCTCCAGCCCTAACTGTCTGCAGGCCCAGAAATTAAATAGAATGGGATGAAAAGTCAGCAGAGGGTCCTTGAGGGCATACTCATCAAACCGGATCCCGGATGATATCCTTTCCATGAGCCCGTCAAGCAGGATTGATCTGCGTATAATCGTCCCGCATGTTTCCACTTCGGAAAGGCTTTCAAAGTCCCTGTAATTATCCGCTTCGCTCAGACCACTGAAAAAGAGAGGTTTCATTTTGACAACACCCTTCAGGGTCCCACCCCACTCCTCTCCCCAGAATTCAAGATCGAACCCCTGCTTCATGAACCATGAATCTCTTAACCACCTTTCAGCTTCCCACTTCAATTCCAGAGTCCTGCTGAATCCCACCTGAAATATGGAAATAAGGGGATGATTTCGTATAAACTGTTCCGATACTTCCCTGTTGCCTTCGGATAACAGCTCAAGACCTATATTAATATAGCCCGCAGCCTTCCTGGAGATCCTTTTCAAGACCTCGATTCCATCAAACCTGACACCGTCGGCTGAAAATATCTGGTTGCACAAGCCGGCAAACTCGAGACGCAGCCTGTCCAGGAGAAGGACGTCATGAATGCCCGCTATGGATTCGGCCAGGATATTGTTATCCGGGGCCTGGAAAAGAGGCGTTATGGGCACCAGGGATCTCACCTCTTCATCTTCGGGTATCAAAAGCATATACTCGGATCTATCCTTTTTCAGGAGACCTGCTTTCTGGTAAGAATAGACCGATAGTGCCTCTTCAAAGGGCAGGTATCCCTCTTCAGCCAAGCGGACGCTCTTTAACCTGTACATCTCCTCTTCTAATTCAGCGGGTAGGACACCCGTGAGACCGAGGAGCAGGCCATGGTAGCGATTGTAGTCCTCTCTGGACATGCTTCGCAGGATCTGCTCGATCTTTGCCTCATGCTCCTTGTCCAATATTCGAAAATAATAGAAGCCGTCAAAAGTTCGGAATCCTTCGGGGACTGCGGGGTCTTGAGGATCATCCTTTATCACGACCTGAACTGCGTTAAAAAAATAGAAGTGGGCCAGGGGGTTTCCATCCTCACTGAAAAGCCAGCGCGCGAGTCGCCCCGGGTCCGCCTCATGGAGCCTTTCCATCCATTCAAAGGATCCCTTCAGGTCGATCCTGTCTCTGCGCCATAATTCCATGTCCAGGATATATTGCCACTGGTCATTGGTGGCCAGTCTCAACAGCGGAATGGAATCTTCCTCACCGATCTTCTTAATCAGCCAGAACAGATCAACCTTTGTCATGCTTCTGACAATCCGGCCCGGATTCGCATTATCAAGAATAAAGTTCAGGGCCTCACTCCCCGAAAGGGATAGCAGCCTGCCCATTATCTTCCTGCCGTCGGGCAATGAAGGCTTCTTTTCCGCGGACTCCGTCAATCCAAATTCTTCGGTTTCAGACAATGGTTACTCCGATAAAGTATTCCCTTTGATCTTCAATTCTTTGCCAAAAAATAATGGGTGTCAAGAGTTAGATGGATGCCAGGGCCGGGCCCTCATCCATCTTGACTTTCTACCCGGTTTAAATGTATGTTATCTTTCGTTAGTAAGGCCCTTTTAACCTATTTGAAATAAAGCTTCAATCAACATTGGATAAATATCCCTTTTCTGAATTCCACCAAAAGCTGGAGATGGCGGCGTGATTGATCTTCTTATAAAGGGCGGGGTGGTCATGTACCCGATTGTCCTGTGTTCGATCATAGCCCTGGCTGTATTTTTAGAAAGGCTGTGGGTGCTCAGGCGCAGCCGGATCATTCCCCCGGAATTTGTTCGAGCAGTGGAGGAGCAGATACAAAAAAACAGGATACCGGAAGCCCTTTCCCTGTGCCAGAAGGACAGCTCTTCCATCGCGAAGATTTTCTTGGCCGGACTCAAGAACACGGGGCGCGGTATGTGGCTGGTAAAAGAGGCGGTTGAGGAAAGGGGCGGCCGGGAAGGCGTTATTCTGGAAAAAAATGTCGGCATTCTCTCAACCATTGCGAATCTGACGCCCCTGTTAGGTCTCCTCGGGACTGTCTCCGGGATGATCAAGACATTCAAGGTCATATCCCAGGGCGGGGGAAATCCTTCCTTGCTCGCCGGAGGGATCGCCGAGGCCCTCATTACAACCGCGGCAGGACTGTGCATCGCCATTCCCGTTCTTGTCTGCTACCGGATATTAAAGGATAAAGCGGAGTCCCTTATATTTGAGATGGAAGAAAATTCCATAAAAATAATCGAAATATTAGAAAATTCAAACAGGTAGGACTGACCAAAATCTGCAATTAATTCATATATTCGTCGCAATATCCATGGATTTTGGCTCAACCCTGGGCACCTTCGAGGTGTTAGATGCAAGGCGCCGAGGAGCGACGACTGAGGCGTATGAGTAATACGCCGTAAATGACACCTTGATGGTGGATCAGGGGCTGATATCAGACTCTTGCGAGGTAATCCATCATGAAATTCAGAAACCGGAAAGAAGAAGAGCCCAGTATTCATATTGCTCCCCTCATTGACATCGTTTTTCTTCTTCTGATCTTTTTCATGGTCACCTCCCACTTCGATATCGCCTCCGGAGTCAGAATAAACCTGCCAAAGGTATCGGAAAAGATATCCGGCGAGGAAGAAGAAAACAGGGTGACCCTTATAGTGGATAGATCCGCACAGGCCTTTCTCGAAGGGAAAAAGATAGACCTGAAAGACCTTCGAGAAAGACTGAAGGTACTCATAAAACAAAGGGGGTTACTGGACCTTATCCTGCAGGCGGATAAGGACTTAAATCACGGAAAAGTCGTCCAGATCATGGACATCGCCAAGAGCGCCGGCGTCCATTCCATTATCATAGCCGCTCGATGGAAATCCGAAGACGTAATTTAATCTTTATCAGGGAATTTTGATTTTGGGTTTCACAAAAAGAAATTTTTTTAAGCTGTCTTTGATCACGTTGCTTCTTATGGGTCTGATTGCCGCCTGGCTGGCATTTGGAAAGCGTGGATTTATTCATCTCTATCACATGGAAAAGGAGAGACAGGCATACCTGCTGAAGATCCGTGAGCTTGAAGAGGCCAATGAGGAACTCATGGAGGAGATCCGGAAACTTAAAAATGACAGTGACTATATAGAAGCTACGGCAAGGAGAGAGTTGGGTCTTGTAAGGGATAATGAAATGATCTTCAGATTCAGTGAAGAATCCCGATCCAAGGTCGGGGCTTCTTCCAATGAAAAACCCCGTTAAACAGTGTCCATCCAGAAACGACCAATTTCTGGATGGAGCTTTTAGCGATCAGCTATCAGCAGTCAGCCAAGTCTTTGTTTTCAATGGTTTTCGCTGATAGCTGAATGCTGATTGCTGATAGCGCGAATCCAAAAACGTTAGTTTATGGATGAGCACTAAATAATTTATCATACAAAGAAGAGGAGACAATCACAAAATGGAAGCCTCCGATGATCTCTTAAAAGGAATTCTGGCGGATAGCCCCTCTCCTGGAACGCTGTTTCACGTCCTTTCAAGGATGAAAGAAGAGGGACTTCTGAAACAGGTAATTAAGGAATGCCACAAAGCCCTGGATATATATCCCCGGGATATTCCCCTCCGGCGGCTTTTGGCCGAGACCTATATTGAGTCAGCCCGGATAGCCGATGCCGAGTCGGAGCTGAACAGGGTCATCGCCCTGATTGATGAGTTCATATCCTCCTACGCTTTGCAGGCGGAGGTCTTAATTCAACAGAAAAGAGAAACAGAGGCGGCGGAGATCCTTGAGCTCTATATTGCGCACCGGCCGAATGACGTTGAAGCCCATCGTCTTTTAGACACCTTGAGGACCCCGGAAACCATTTCCACTGAATCGGAATCGGACAGGAAACAGGAAATCCCTCCCCAGGGATCTGCTGAAGACGAAAAGCTGCCTGAAATAGCGACTCCCACACTCGCGGAGATATATTTTCAACAGGACCGGATTCAGGAGGCCCTTGAGACCTATGAGAGGCTTCTTGTTAAGAACCCCGATGACGTTTCATCCAGAAAACGTCTTGATGAGCTGAAGGCGTTAAGGGATCAGGAAAAGGATATTCGAGAGAATGAACGGGACAGGGAGAGGGGGAAAAAATAAGAATGATCTCTATCCTCGAGAACTGGCTCACGAATATCCGGGAACAGTTAAAGACCGGCCTATCCGTGACATAAATTTGACAAATAAAGGGACGACAGGGGTTCTCAGAGATTTTATGGGAGAGAAGGGAAAAGAACAATTCGGCTTTAAGGCAACAGGGATAGGCAGTGTCCCTTCCACGGATGTGGAGGGTACGTGTCTTCATATCCTTAGACATCTTCCCGAAATCCCCTTCTGGCCGCAGTTTGTAAAACGAAGTTATCTCGAGGATATGAGTATTCAATTTAGCGAGGGGCTGCCATTATTGCAAATACAAAAAGAAAGCAGGTCCCTCACCCTGTCACCCGAGGGACGAGAAACCGAACTTGTAAAATTTTACGATCGTTATTTAGCCGGTGATATCGATTATTTTGCCATAAGCCGGGAATATGCCCCCGGCCTGTATGAACTGGCAGAAAAAATTCCACAGGGTCAGGATAACCGGGATTTATTTATCAAGGGACAGACTGTTGGACCCTTGACTTTCGCGGCCGGAATAAGAGGTCTGGACGAAAAACCGGTCCTTTCCGATCCAGATCTGCTTGAGGCCTTCACAAAGGGGCTGGCCATCAAGGCTTTGTGGCAGGCAAAGAAACTTATCAGGACCGGCAGAAGACCTATTATTTTTCTCGACGAGCCTTATCTATCGGGTTTCGGTTCGGCCTTTTCCCCCATTGATCGCGGGGAGGTAATCACTCTGATAGGGGAGATTATCGATTACATCCGTGAAGGATCCGATACCTTAATCGGGATTCATTGTTGTGGTAATACGGACTGGTCCATGTTATTGGAGGCAGGACCCGATATCATTAACTTTGACGCCTTTGCCTACATGGATTATTTTCTTCTCTATCCTCAAGAGATCGCCCGGTTCATACAAAATGGGGGCACCATCGCCTGGGGAATCGTCCCCACAGCAGAATTCACGGGGATGGAGACCGTGGAAGGACTGTATTTAAAGCTTGAAGCCGGCCTTAGCCGTTTGAATGAACAGGGCGTTGATCCGGGTATCTTAGCTGAAAACTCCATTCTCACACCCGCCTGCGGGATGGGCTCCATGGAGCCGTCTTCATCCGACAGGGTACTCGAGCTCCTCTCCGAACTTACCAAGAGGGTGCGACAAGCCGGATCCTTTTAGGGGACAAACACCGGCTCCCTCAATATTTGTGCAATGGCTTTCCCTCCAGTGAGGGAAAGTTCCGGGTGGGTCTCCTTGAGGTTCACAACCTGGCGCAGGTGATCCGCTGTCCTCACAATGATGGATGCCATATCCCCTTCTCCCACAGTAAAATAGGATATAAGCTGTTCCCATGCAATACCCTTTGCCCACAGGAAGAGCGCCACGGCGGGCCAGAAAGGAATTGAAGGCGTTTCGAACCCTCTTCGGATCTTCAGTTTTCTGACATCTTCAATGGATTCCATGATTTTATCAAAGGCCTCTTCAATAATATCCAGATCTTCACGATATCCGACTCTTATTTCCACATCCTGTTCCCTGTCCCAAACAAAAGGCGCAATACATCCGGCCATTATTTCATGGTTCAGGTTGCTGAAGGCGCCTTTTCTTATTGCCTCTGCGATCATGAGGGGCTGATCCAGCCTCAGTTTTGACGCCCAGACCCCGTCGGACGTCAGTTGATCCCAACCATCCACAAAATGGGTCTCTTTCAGAAACCTCAGATGCCGTTTAAAATGTATCCACAGCACTTCCCCTGTACCCCCCATCCTGTGGGCAAGCCATTGAAATTCCTTTAACAGCCTCTTTAAATCCCTGTTTTTTGACCCGTGACAGTATTTCATATGTTCACATTTTTCGCAGGGAAGCTTCTTCAACCCTTCTCTTGTCTGATTCAGGGCTTCATTTTTGCCTTCCATTATCAGGTTTTTTTTGGTCAGCGCCCTTTCTTGCCTCTTCAGTTCGGATCGCTTCTTTATCAGGTCCAGGACCTCATAAAAGTCTCCCGTGTCACACCTGCCTCTCGGTATCTTCTTTTTTAATGACCTGACCATGCCGTCCCATTGCCTTTGGAATAGGCTCCCTGATCGTTCCTGCTGGAACGCGGCAAAAGAGAGATCCAATAATTTTTTAATCTCCACGGGCCTGTGAGATAGGAGAAGATTCAGGGTCATTGAAAAATTGATCTTAATCTGGCTTATGAGGGGCTCGGGTGGAGAATCCGTTAACTCATAAATGAGTTTCGGGTTCTGATAAATTCCAGGGACCACAAGAGCGAACCCGATATTATCCTTTCCCCTCCTCCCGGCCCTTCCAATCATCTGGTGAAGATCCGTAGCGGTCAGGTCGGAAAATTCATGGCCGTTATAACGGTCGCTCTGGACCAGGACCACGGTTCTCGCCGGAAAGTTCACGCCCGCGGCTACCGTGGAGGTGGAAAATATGGCGTCTAAGTAACCCTTGTTCATCATGGTTTCCACAAGGACCTTCCAGTAGGGCAGTTGTCCTGCGTGATGGGAAGCGACTCTGGATTCTAAGAGGACCCCGGTCTGCCTGTGTCCCTTGAGATGAGGGTATTTTCCGAGAAATTCCCTTACATCCCTTTTAAATTTCTCTCCTGAATCCCCTTTTTTCTTTGATGGACGGCACAAATCCAGGGCCCGGTCGCATTCCAATCTTGATTTGAGAAAAAATATGGCCGGCAGGAGATCAAATTCCCTCAGATAATCTATAATATCATTATATCTTGGTCTACGCTGGCCCCTCATTTTGCCTCGAAAGGTTCGCGACGCGATAAACTTTTTAACCCTTGGTGTTAATCCCTTTTTCCCGCCCAGAGGGGCTATCAGGCCGTCCGGGAAAAGAAAGAGGCTCTCTAATGGAACGGGTCTTTCATTGGATCGCACCACTCTGGCCTCTGTGGCCCTGTTCCTCATTATCCAGGAGCAGACCTCCTCCGCGTTGGATATGGTAGCTGACAAAAGCAGGAGCCGGACCCTTGCCGGCAGGTAAATGAGCACCTCCTCCCATACAACACCCCTGTCCGGGTCACTGAGGTAATGGGCCTCATCTAAAATAACCAGATCCGCCTTTATGCTGACTCCCTTATGCATGGCGTCATAGAGCTGGTTTCGGAGTATCTCAGTTGTCCCCACGATGATGGGCGCCCCGGTGTTCTCCTTTCTTTCGCCGGTCAGGATGCCGCACATATCCGGTCCGAACTGTCCGCAAAATTCACCGTAAAGGGAGTTGGACAGGGCCTTTAAAGGAGAAGCATACCATGCACTCAGCCCTTGCATCAGGTATTGTCCGATTATCCGGGAAGCGATCCAGGTCTTTCCGGCCCCCGTGGGGGCGCTTACAAGGACATCGCCCTCTTTTATCCTTTCCAGGGCCTCCAACTGAAAGGGGTCGGGTCTAAAGGGAGTGGGTTCGGGAACACCTATCTTGCTGAATACGTGATTGAGGGCGGGATCAATCCTGGCATTTTCACGGATCTCCTTTCCCGGTTTTCCGGTCCTCTTCCTTTTTAATCTTCCGGCAGGGCGACGGTGATAGGTTCTTTTTTCTGACATAGAAAGGTTTTTATAATCCATTACGTGAAAAATCCAGAATGCCCCGTGCTGTGCGCGCGGGCATTGCCCGTAGATGAATGGCCTGAAGGGGTTTTGGGAGCATGCCCCCCAGGCCCAGGGGCTTTCAAATCTATAGGTACCTGAAATCCGGCCCTTAGACTTTCTAATATAGCATAAACTGCCGGATATGAAAAATTTTTGCCGGCCGTTCATCTCGATCGTCATGAACAATGGGTTTTTGACAATCGGAAATTCCTGAGTTATTATATATGTCCTTTTTTGGAGACCGAATCGTGCGGGGGCTCATTCTTGAAGGGGGCGGCATGCGAGCAGGGTTTGTTGCGGGTGCTCTCATGGCCCTTATGGATGAAGGATTTACGGATTTTAATATCGCCGTTGCCGTTTCAGCCAGCGTTCCCACATTGGCCTATTTTTCTTCCGGCCAGCGCAGGGAAATGGAAGCGGTGTGGCGGGGAGAATTGAACACCCCAAAATTGGTCTGCTACCGAAATATACCTGCCGCCTCCCTCACACTTTCCATAAAAAGGCCGCTGTTAGATATCGATTATCTTATTTACGATGTCTTTAATTCTGGTATTTTGCACATTTTGTGAAATAAGGAATGACAAGGGCTTCCCCCTTCGAAGGGACCGGCTACGGTCTCTGTTTAACCAATCCCGCGGATACCGTGCCCATGTCTTTGAGGTTGTCTTTCATCAATGCATAGAGATCCAGGGAATCCAGTTTGCCCAGGATGTCATCCAAGGCAGTATCACAACCATTGGCTATCTTCAGGGTGTTCAGATACACCTTCTCCGTCGTTTCCCGGACAAAGAGACGGGCCGCCGCCTTCATGAAATCCGGACTCCTCTCTTTGCCCTGATAATCCGAGGCCTTCCTGCATAAGGCCTTTCCGGTTTCACACCACACAATCATGTCCGCGATCAGGAACATGACATACTGGGACCTGGTCAATTTGGCTTTTCGGGCCGAGAGGATCAGCTCGTTCAGGACTTGAACCGCTTTGGCGAGGGTTTGTGCAAAAGTCCCTTCCGGTAATCTCCCCAGTTCCTCTGCCATTTCCGAATAAAAAGCACCCTTGGAGCGGACGGTCTTCTGTAACCTGAACATTGCGATGAGCCTGCGCTGTATCTCGCTGGTGCCTTCATAGATCGTGGTAATCTTGATATCCCTCTTAATCTTTTCCACTTCGTATTCACGGATATATCCGTAACCCCCGAGCCCCTGAATAGCGTCATTGG
>CAYTUL010000068.1:0-11699 GCA_964441135.1 uncultured Desulfobacteraceae bacterium
TCCCTACTGCGCCGCCCGTTTCCGGATTGAAGAGGACGGCCCAGTTATCAAACTCTTCTCTGAGGACCGCCATGGGATTGGGAATGGGTATTGTATCTTCGGGCATAATTCTTTTCTCCCATTCTAACATGCTATCGCGAGTGCGCTATCTGGACTGCTTATTGAAATTTTGGCCTTTCGGTAATCTACGCTTTCAAAATCTCCGGATGAAGTATTTAACGGGCAATAATTGAGCCTTCGCAAAAAGTCTTTTGCAGCCTTTTCCCATCATTCCCGCGAAAGAGACCGTGTCACAATTCGTCATCCCGGCCAGGCCCCGTGGAACGGGGTGCGAGCCGGGATCCAGAATTCTCCGAGACAATTTCACTCAAATAAAACCCTGTTATCCACCGTTTTTGCTGATAGCCGATAGCTGAAAGCCGATCGCCTGAATCCAAAAAGGATTATGTTCCTATATCTTTAAATTATAATGGATAAGCTCCCAAAAATCAAAAGGTATTGTCCCAGGGACATATCCTAATTCCTTCCAATCTGCCTGAGGCGGGTATGTAATTTTTTACCAAATAGTAGAAATGGATTACATAACATTTAGGTAACTTTCTACATAGACCCTACTCCTCACCTCCCTCATTCATTCCATGAAAATCTCTTAACACATTGATTTTTAATAGAATTCAAAAAATATGCCTCCAGAAGTAATCCTGGCATATTTGTTGATATACCATGTAGCAACAAATGAAAATACAGTCTTTGAAGTCAATGTTTAACCTTATCATATAGGAACCACAAGGAATGAATGCCTTGGATAATAAATAAAAACTGATCCGGAAGGAAAGGAGTATCATGAAATGAAAAAACTCAAGAAACCTATTCTAATAGCCCTCTTCGCAACCGTTTTTATCTTTTTTAGTTTGTCTCTATCCCACGCGACCCTTGTTTATCAGCAATTTGATGTGGTAATCGATGCGTTTGAACCTGGGAACCAATTCGGTGTGACTGGCTTGAACACATATGACGGCTATACCATATATGATACCGACGAACTCACAGGTAGTGGATCAGAGACCGTATATCTGGGTGAACCTTACCCTGATTATGAACTCAGCCTGCAGGTAGGCAACCGGACATTCAGGGAGTATGAAGATGTGGATTACGAGCATGACCCGTATTTTCCTTCCCTATTATTTTCCGACGGAGATCTCATCGCGGTTAGCAGCTTCAATGTTAATCTGGACAGTGGCGGTATATTCAGTGCCTATTATGAACCCGTCCTTGCCCCCAATTTCAGTATTTTTTTAGCCACAAACCCCACTGTAGCTGAAATTTTCGGACATCTGGAATTTAATTATGCACCCGAGGCCTATAGCCGCGGCCCGAGCCCGGCCCCCATTCCAGAGCCGGCCACCATGTTAATGTTAGGGTCAGGGCTGATCGGGCTTGCCGGTGTCGGGAGGAAGGTGAGGAAAAAACAGGCGAAAGGCGGTGCCGCCTGATTTGTAGCAGTCTTCCTGTTGAGTACAGAAACCGCATTCACTGATCCGCCCGGGGCAGATATCGCTGTCTTTGGGTATAAACCCGCACCGGGAAGACTCCATATTGATCTTGAAGCCATATCTCTCTGAAAAGATCTTCATACGCAACAGGTCCGCTCCTTTGCCCCCCGCATTGAAGTCAAAGGGACGTTTTGAGGAATAATCCATGGTCTCCCGGGTGGTGAAAAAACCCTCGAATATGCGCCTCTGGTTATTCTCCGTGATGCCGACCCCGTAATCGCGAACCACCAGTTCAGCACCCTCGCCCTTTTTCCTTACATGCACCTCTACCTTTCCCTCATCCGGGGTGTTTTCCACGGCGTTTCTGATGAGGCCGTCAACAATCTTCTCCAATACATCGAGAGGAATACGGATCCATGCCCCCTCCTCTATAGACTCGATGATATCCACTTTTCTATGGGAAAATCTTGGCTGCAAAAATGCAATTCTGTCCCTAACAAACCGGGCAAGATCGATCTCGCTTGTCTCGCTTTCCCTGGGGCCGAATATCTCTTCAATACGATCTCTGATCTTCCGGACAATATCCCCCTCCCCCATCGCTTCGGCTACAAGGGCCTCAAGCTCATCAGAGCATGTATCTAATAAAAGGGAGAGGAGGTTATAGGATCTGTGCTCACTCTGCATCATGATATCCTCCACCTCGTACTGGATATCGAGAATTCTTTCCAGATTCCTTTTTGCCCTTTCCAGCGTAGGATTCAGGACTTTCCCGGTATCGAATTCCATCTTTTTCCCTAAGATATTGATGGAGGCCATAAGCACGGAGACAGGTGTCTTTAATTCGTGTGATAGGTGATTGATGGCCCTGTCCTTTGCCCTGTTCAGACTGGTCACCTCCTGATAGGCCTCCTTTATCTCATCCGAGAAACGGGCGTTTTCAATGGAAAGAACAACGGTTCCCGCGATCATGCTTAATAGCTCAAGATCGGTATTGTCAAATGTCTCTTCCTTTTTGTTAACAGCATTCAGGACCCCGATTACCCTGTCACTGCTCCTCAGGGGAACGATTAGCATGTTTTTGGTGCGCATGTGGGTATACTCATCCACCCCGGGGAAAAAATTGGGTTCTTTGGAAGTGTCCGGAATAATAACCGGCTTACCGGTCATTATCACCCGGCCCGTTACGCTGTTTTCCATGGGAAAGCGAACTTTCTTTACGGTCTTCTGTGCCTTGGTGTCATCATAGGCCGCGCCTATGAAGAAGATCTCTTTTTTCTCCTCGTCCTTCAGCATGACAAGGGCCCCCTCCGTGTTCAGGAGGCGTTTTATCTCCTCACTAATAAAATCCAGTAGTTCTTCCAGCACAGGATACTCGGGAAGTGCCATGGCGATGCGAAGAAGGGTCTCATTGGTACGCTTCATCCTTTTTTCTTCGGTAACGTCACGAATGATAATCACTTCGCCCACGGGATTATCTTCCTCCTCCGTGTAAACGACCCCCCTGATTGTAACATCCAGTAACTTGCCGCTCTTTGTCAACCTCCTGGTTTCAATTCTATGCAGCTTCTCCTTCATGAGCATCTTCAGATTCTCCTCCGTATCCTTCTTCAGCTCTGGAGGAACGTAAGGGATATACTTTCCCCTTAATTCACGAAGGGTCCAGCCAAAGACCTCGGTAAATGCAGGATTCAGGTAGGTCACCTTTCCGTCAAGGGAGTTTACCACCATAGGATATGGGACGAAATCGAGCAGGTTCAAGGCCCATTTCTCCGCCCTGCGACTCGCCTCATAGGCGCTCTGATAACGGGACTCAGACTCTCTGAGTGCTTCAATAGTCTTGTATCTCTGGGTTACATCCCGGGCGATCCCCCGGAATCCTTTCTTTTTCCCATGATTGTCCATAATCAGATGAGCGGACAATTCAATGATCCTGGTCTCTCCTTCATCATCTAAGATTTCCCATATAAGGTCCGAGAACCCCCTGTGGGTCACCCATATTTTTGTAAATGCCTCATAGGCCTTCCTTGCATGGCTGACGTCCATGAACTTGCTGAAATTTTGACCCTGTAACCCCTCTCTCGGATATCCGAAGATCCTGCAGAGGGCGTTATTGAAATAGGTAAAATTCCCATCGATATCAGTCTCATAAACTCCGTCGTTTATCTGCTCAATAAAGGTCCGGTACCTTTCACTCGAAATCTCTTCATCAGGGATTGAGCATACCTGGCAAGTGTCACCTGGACCGGTCGCGGCTTGAGTCTGGGTACCGTCGGGATTATCTTTATCCTTCTCTGTCGTCATATCTTCCAAAAAATAGATTTGATTTGGTTGAGCGCTGAAAGTTCCATCTAAAAACGAACTGTTTCTGGATGTACACTAATATAATAAACGAAAAAAGGTTGTCACCATAATTTTACTGTTATTTTTTTCAGTCCTATGTTATTTTTAACTTTTAAATTAAAAAGATCGAACAGTTCCTATTTTGGCAAAAATCATAACATAAGAATATTCATATGCATAGTATACTCCATGGAAAGAGCTGAAAAGATACCAAGGGCGACCATAACGAGACTTTCACTCTACTGCAGGCAGCTTGAGCTATTAGAGTTTGACGGCTACCGTATGGTTTCCTCTGAAAAACTCGCCTGGCTGTGTCAGGTCAATCCCGCCCAGGTGAGAAAGGATTTGGGGTACTTCGGGGAATTTGGAATTCGTGGTGTCGGATATGATGTACGAGAGCTCCAGTATGAGGTTAAGAAAATTTTAGCCATTAACAGGAAGTGGAAAATGAGCATTGTCGGGATTGGCAACCTCGGGGCAGCCCTCTTGAAGCACCAGAATTTCCCTGCCCGGGGTTTCCATTTCGTTGCTGCCTTTGATTCCGACCCGGAAAAGATCGGTAAAGTCGCGCCTCTTGGTCTCGTTATCAAAGAAGTCGGGGAACTGAAGGAGGTCTCTAAAGAATTGGATATCGATATCGGGGTAATTACCGTTCCCCCAAAAGGGGCCCAGGAGACAGCGGATCAATTTATTGACGCGAACATAAACGCGATCCTCAATTTTTCCCCGGTCCAGATCCACGTCCCCGAGGACTGCATCATAGAAAACATAGATTTTACGATAAAACTTGATATACTTACCTATAAACTCAAACATGAGATTGGAATCTGAGATGTCCCTATCGGTTAAAAACCCTCGAGAATTTGTGATCCTTCCCTTGACTTTCCTCCTGATCATACTGGATCTCTCTGTTTGTTCGGCCCAGGAGATCAATGGACCGAGAATGGTTCTGGAAGAAAAGGTCTATGATGCGAAGGAGGTAAAGGAAAACGCGGTTATTGAACATACCTTCAAGGTCCTCAATAAGGGAGACAGCCTCCTTGAAATAAAAAAGGTCAAACCGGGCTGAGGCTGTTCTCTGGTCCATTTTGACAGGACCATCCCCCCGGGCGGGGAGGGAAACATCACACTGAAGGTAAACAGCAAAGGGCTCAACGGATCGATCCAAAAAACAGCGAAGGTATACACGAATGACCCGGAAAACAGCCTGGAGACCCTGGTCATCAAGGCCTTTGTCAAGGTGGCGATTCTACTCTCACCCCGAAAAGTATCTTTTATAGGGTATCAAGGAGATGTGATCACCAAGTTCGTTGAAATTACCGCGCTCGAGGATAAACCCCTTGAACTGGAGTTAGCCGGTTTTAACCTCGCGGACAGAGTACAAGTCGATATGGAGGTGATTGAACCGGGAAAGATTTTCAGAATATATTTCCGGAACAACCCTGCTCCTGCAGGCACTTTTAAGGGTATTCTGAAATTGACGACAAATTACCCGGAAAAACCTGAGATATCTGTTCCTATCATGGCAAAGTTTCGAAAGAAGGTGGTAAGGAAAAACAAGGATAATATAAAGAAAACGGATTCGAAAAAATCATAATATCATTGATGATTTTAACGCCATTTAGCTTCATTTCCGGTTTTTGAATATTTACTATTGACTCCTGAATTTGCCAGCCCTTCGTTTTCACACCTCTTGAAATGGTTACGCAATTGAGTGAAAGCGGAAGCCTTTAAACTCGAACCTCGCGGAAAAATTCACAGTGAATAAAAAGAAAAAACCCGAAGTCCTGATATTCACGGACGGTGCCTGCAGCGGTAATCCGGGCCCCGGAGGCTATGGGGCTATCCTTCGATTCGGTGAGACAATTAGAGAAATATCCGGCTGTGAAATCAGAACGACCAATAACCGGATGGAGTTAACGGCGGTCATACAGGCTTTGAGTCTGCTGAAAAGGCCGTGCCGTTTGAAAATTGTGACGGATTCGTCCTATGTTGTTAAAGGCATGACCGAATGGCTCCCCGGCTGGATCAGGAGAAACTGGGTAAATTCCCAAAAAAAGCCTGTCCTGAACCGCGATCTGTGGGAAATGCTTCAAAAACTGAGTACCTCCCATGAGATTGAATGGAAATGGGTGAAAGGTCATCATGGGCATAAAGAAAATGAACGTTGTGATGAGCTCGCGAGAAATGCTATTCAGAACTGCCTGGAAAAAGGCCAGGGAACTTAAGGACATCCTCTTCCTGCCAATCACCCGATTTCAGGTAGAAAGCCGAAATGATCTCGAATATTAAAGACTTGACGAAATATGAAAAATATGTCATTTTAGTCTGAAGTAATATAAATTTCTTTTTTTATCCTTTCATTTTCTCAGAAGGATGATTTTTCAAATCATAAAATCTCAGAGGTCATTAAAATGAAATGTCCCAAATGCGGTTATATCAGCTTCGATTATAACCAGGTATGTTCAAAATGTAATAAGGATATATCATCGGAACAGGCAAAAATGAATCTTCCCTCTTTCAAGCCTGACCCGCCTTTTCTTTTGGGCCTCTTAATTGGTGAGGAAAACGAATCCGCGATCGGTCTCCATGGTGATGAAGCCTCAAGGGGTATGGACGCTGTCGGTGGTATGGAAATCAGCCTGGACGACGCCGTGGCCGTTGAAACGGGTGAAATGGGATTTGATGAGGAACAGGATCTCGAAATAAGCCTTGAACCTGACGAATCCGGAGATTTCGAACTGACCGGAGAAACCGATATAGCGTCTCCCGAGGCCCTTGCCGATCTTGATTTGGGGGGAGAGGAAGAAGGGATTTCTTTTGAGACAGACGAAATTTCCTTTGACGGCCTTGAAGAACCCGGTATTACTCCGGAGACCGGGGAAGAAGCCATCTCTCTTGATCTTGAGGATATCGCCGCTGAAGAACCGGCAGCGGGTATCTCAGTCCCGGATGAGCCCTCTCAGACCGAAGGCGAGATAGAGATCAGTCTTGATGAATTGACCCCTGAAATCGCAGGCGCGCCCGAAGAAACCATGTCTGAAGAAGCCGTCGAAGAGACTGAAGAAGCTGTCGTTGATCTCGATTCCGTCTCCCTGGAAGTCGATGAAGGAGAGGAGATGGAATTAGACCTCGGTGATCTTGAGATAGATGAAACAGGCGCTCAGGAAATCGGCACGGATATCACCCCGGCTGAACCGGAAGCCGAAGGACCGCTACTCAGCGAAGATCTCACGATTGATGAACCCTATATGGAGGAAGAGGAAAAATCATTTGACTTCGAGGATATGTCACTTGATGAACGTTCGAATGAAGGTGCGGGGGGGGCCTTGGAACTTGGTGATCTGTCCCTCGATGAACCTTCGGATGAAGGGGTGGAGCAATTTCAGGTGGAAGAATCGGAGGACACCCTGGATCTTAATGCCCTGTCTCTCGATGAGCCTTCGGAGGATGTTGAAACAGCCCAGGTCCCTGAAGATATCGATTCCGATGGAACCCTTGACCTTGGGGACATCTCCCTTGATGAACCTTCGGATGAAGGGTCGGAGGAATCCCTGGAGCTCGGGAATCTTTCCCTTGATGATTCAGACGATGAAGAAGATGATTCCTTTGACCTCGGTGATCTGGCCATGGGTGAACCGGATTCCGATGAAATTTCCCTTGCTGAACCCGTTGCTTCAGAACCGGAAGAAAGCCTGGATCTTGAAGATATGTCCATCGAGGAACCCGATACCGAAAATATTGAAAGTACTCTTGTGTTTGATGAACCCCTGTCCATTGATAGTTCAGTGCTCGAAGAAATGGTCACGGACGATTCGTCTTCCGACAGCGATGAGGTGCAAGTGGACCAGGATACCATATCCCCCGACGTGCCTGAAGATACACAAAGTGTTGACGAGGATGACGACGAATTGATACTCGATCTTGATAACCTGGATCTGGACCTGGACCTCGATGAACCGGAAGATAAGGAATAGTCTTAACCTTAACCTTACGCCTTGCGCCTTGGGCCACTTTCCAACAACAACAGTATTTGGACAATGGCTTTACGCTATCCACTTTTGACAATAATTTATGATAATCTTTATTATTTTCATCTTGACCGGTATTTCATGAAAGGCTATAAGACATCTGAGACGGTGCCGAGATAGCTCAGTCGGTAGAGCAGGGGACTGAAAATCCCCGTGTCCGCAGTTCAATTCTGCGTCTCGGCATCTTAAAAAAGACCATAATAAAAGGCATTGCGATTTCCTCGTCAATGCCTTTTTTTTGTTAAGATTTGACAATCTCGTAAAAAGTCATAGAAATCGTCACTCCCGCGAAGCCTGTCCTCGACCTGATCGGGGAGCGGGAGTCCAGAAATGCGTTAACCTACTGGATTCCCGCCTTCGCGGGAATGACAAAAAACGCGATTTTTGACTTTTTACGAATGGATCAAGATTTAGCTAAAAATTTATTTAATTGATGAAGAGGAGTTAAAGCGCACCAAAAAGGGGTCAAGAGTCAACGGCAGACCCCTATACAAGGGCGCATAGGTATCCCTTTATTCCCCGTTCAGGGAGGAGGCGTACCTGTCTATGGCATTGTCTCCCTCTAAAGACCACTGTTTTTTGAGGCCGGTTCCGGCTTTTATCAGGAGATCCGCTAAAAAATTGATCACCTGACCGGCAAGTCTCCCCATCGAGGATCCACGCGGCCTTTTTACAAGGGCCCTGGGGTATTTCGACATTCCTGCGAGCAGCTCCGCCTGTCTCTGTTTTATCAGTACTTCCATTATATAGGGATGGTATAACATAGCAACCTCCATATCTCCTCACTGTTGATGGGTAGTTCGAGCCAATTGTGGCCTGTTTGATCCGTGTAAATCTTCATTTCAGTGAATTCTATCCTATGCATTTTCTCCTCCCTGCTTAGATATTTTCTCCTTGAAACAGCCAACCATGTTCACTTACAAATTCTTTCTTCAAATACCCCCTGCCGGGCATTTTGCGATATGGTTTTTAAAAAAAGAAAGCCGCGAAGCATATGTCCGCGGCTTTGGGAAATTGAAAATAAAAAAGCCGCGGATGAAATCACATCCGCGGCCGAGGACTTACCGATTCAGGGCTTTATCAGCAGATAATCCTCCCGGGACGTGATTCCGTCCTTCGATGCGTACTCATATTAGTAGTGATAGATACGAACGTCACTCTGTCACGTCTCCTTTTTTACTGATGAAATTCCTTTTCATCCGATTGGAAGAGTTTAATAAAAGTTGAGATTATATATAATATTTTTCATATGTCAAGCCTATAATGTCGCATCATGTAGCACGGTAAAATCTGTTTATATTGTCTTTTTCGACCTCAAAAAAGCTCGATAGAGGACGATTTCAGAGGGCGGAATCAGAAATTATTCATTTCAATGAGTTCCTGTTGCCAGATCCTATTGACCAGAAATTTTTTATTTTTGGTTAAATCCGCTAAAATACAAAAAAATATCTTGGCGCTCTTGGCTTGTCCCGCATTGATGAAGGGGAGTTAAATCGCACCAAAAAAAAAGGGTCAAGAGTCAACCGCAGACCTGACACGCCCTTTAATGGGTGACCCTATAAGGACTGTTGCCCTTGAGCACCCACAGCTACCGGCAATGCCGGTTTGATTAATCCCAAGGTTCTGCAGCCTCAGGATTTCTCGATATTTGGTCATATGTTGACCTCCTTAATAATGAATTTACATCGAATTTCGATGTATGAATCTATTATAAAGGAGGATAAAGGGCCTGGCACAAGCCCGGAACGATTGGTACATTTAACCGGAATGGGTGGAACGAACGCCCGGACTCATTGGTAAAAATGGTCCGGAATACTCCCATATGTTATAATCAGATACATTTTAGAGTAGAAAGAGGAAAACTATGGAGTCTATTAAGATCATTTCAATTGTTGATGACGATGGAAAGGTTCGCATCCCTGATGGACTCGATCTCAAAAAGGGACAAGTTGAACTCACTATTAAGCCTCTCGATGACCATCACGGAAAAATGGGAACGCTTTCTTACTCGGATCACTATTGCGGCAAAATCTTGGCTGAATCCCTGAGGAGAAAAGATATTTATGGCGATAACCGACGTTGATTCCATATTTATTTGTCTATTATCAAGTTATAATTTCATGGTCGTCCCGTGTTCTTTAAATAAGGAGCTAACCTGATGCGGGTTAGCTCCTTCTTAATAGACTTTTTTTCTGATAACAGGTTTCTATTTCTATGCCTTGATAATGGGAACCTTGTATTTCATAATACGGATATCACGGGTGATGATCGTGAAACCTTCGATCTTGGCCTGGGCTACGAGCATTCTATCAAATGGATCGCGGTGATGGCCCGGAAGAGACACAATCGCGTGGGCGTGTTCATCAGTGATATCCAACATTTCAAAAGGCTCCGCTTCAAGCACTTCTTTAAAATTCCCGGGGATTTTAAGTTTTCCCAGAGCCTGTTTGATCCCTATTTCCCATATGACAGCGGCACTGATAAAAACAATATTCTTGGCATTTGAAATAGCCGTTTTCGCTTTTACTGAAAGGGTCGGGTTATCATCCAACCACCATAAGAGCGTATGTGTATCAATTAAGAGATTCATTAGTCTTCCATCCCGAAGGCCTTGGCTATATCATGGGGCAGTTCGTCAAAGTCTTCCTCTATCTTTATCCTTCCTTTGAGAGCCCCCGGTCGACGCTGAATTTCCTCCCTCTCATATTTTACGAGCATTGCCACAGGTTTTCCCGCTTTACCGATTATCACATTTTCACCCGCTCTTACCTTTTCAATAAGAGAGGACAATTGGGCTTTGGCCTCTGAAATGTTGGTTATGAGCATAATTGCCATCTCCTTGTTATATAGTCTGACCAGACCAGACCAGAATGTCAAGTCCTTTTTTATCTCCTTTTATCTCCCTTTTGAACAAGGTTGTCAGACTTTACATAATCCATCCTTTTGAGATGAGGTCGTTAAAATGATAAGCAACGCCGTCTGAACTTCGTCTGAACTTTGATGGACTACATATAGGGATTTTAAGGATCATAAAGGGACATATCGGGAAAATCAAAGTTTTCTCAATTAGAAGATATCATTTTATTCTATAAAGAAATTGGATAATATGTCCTTAAATGGTTTAATATCCTTATTCGTTAACCTGCCAAATTGCTTGACGATAATTGCTTTATCTATCGTCGCAAATTTCATCCGGATCAAAGAAGGTTTTGGCAGGTTTGCTTTTTTCCATTCCTTGATTTTATAATCACATAATCTCGGTTTTACATCAACCTTACTTGTGATAAACGCAATAACGATATCGTATCCCCTATTATATTCGCCCGGAGAAACAACCAGGGCGGGGCGTTTTTTAGTAGCCGACAAATCAGAAAATGGGAATGGGACAAGAATAATATCCCATTTTTTATAATGTATTGTAGATTTCATCTTCCTCATTATCCCATTCTGAAAATGAAAACTCGGACATTTTCATGACCTCTTTGAGGTTTTCACTTTCAGAAAGACTAATCAATACATCTTTTTTTTCATTGATATAATCATCAATCAATTCCGAAACTATCCCACCCATTGATTTTCCTTCAATTGATGCAATAATCTTTAATGCCTTTCTCTTGCTGTCATCTATCCGAAGACTCATTATACCCATACCGAAACTCCTTCTTGTAGTATTATTTACAAATAATAAAAAAATATTGTTAGAAAGTCAATAATATTAAGAACACCAATGAAGCTCCCTACCGCCCCGCAATAACCAGCGGGATCTCCGCTTCGTTTTGACAAGCGGTGGGGTATCAAGCGGAATTGCGCCATAGCCAACCCGCCTTCGCTCTTC
>CAYTUL010000069.1:0-11619 GCA_964441135.1 uncultured Desulfobacteraceae bacterium
CTGCAGTCCCTCGCAGGAGATCGTATTTTTCCTTTTCTGCTGCCTTTCGCGCAGGGAGCCGGGCCGACAAATAATCCCCGGCGCGGTGTCCTGCTCTCCGCCCTTACAGCCTTCGCAACCATCGGACTCGGGAAATTGAACCTGATCGCACCTGTGGTGTCCATGTTTTTTCTCCTTTCCTACGGTCTTCTCAATTACGCGACCTATTACGAGGCCCGTTCAGAGAGTCCTTCTTTTCGTCCGCGCTTCCGCTGGTTTGATCACAGGTTTAGCCTCTTAGGATCGCTGGCATGCCTCGGTGCCATGTTAGCCGTAGACCTGACATCGGGAATTATCGCCGTCGCGGTCCTTTTCGCCATATTCCAGTATCTGAAACGCACGGCGGGACCGGCCCGCTGGGCCGACAGCCGCCGATCCTATCACCTTCAGCGGGTGAGAGAAAATCTCTTGGCCGCAGCCAGGGAGCCCGAACATCCAAGGGATTGGCGTCCCCATATACTCGCCTTTTCAGATGATTCGCCCGGACGGGAGAGACTCCTGCGCTTTGCCTCCTGGATAGAGGGGGGGAGTGGCCTCACGACCGCGGTCCAAATTGTAGAAGGTGAGGGACTGAAGATGTTGAAGCTCCGGGATGAAGCCGAGGCAGAGCTTCGAAAGGACCTCCTTCAGCATCATTTCAAGGCCTTTCCCCTCGTGCTCGCCGCCCCGGACCTGCAAACAGGCATCATGACACTCATCCAGTCCTTCGGCGTCGGGCCGCTTCGGGCCAATACCGCTATTCTTAACTGGCGTGGTCAATTCCACCGGGGTATCCTCGAGACAGAGGATTCCCAATACGCGCGAAATCTCAGGACGACCTTCCGGTTCGGATGTAATATCATCCTGCTGAATGTCCGGGAGGATGGTGGGAAGATGTTTGAGGAAATGCCGCCGGAGGAGAAAGGAATTGATGTCTGGTGGTGGGATGATTCCACGGGTCGACTCATGCTTCTTCTCGCATACCTCATGACTCGAAATGAATCCTGGGAAGGCACAGGGATCCGGGTGATCGCTCCGGTCTATGAAAAGGAATCTGCAGAAGCCATGGAGGACCTTCAAAAAATGCTCCAGGAAGTACGTATAGATGCGAAACCGGAGATTATCGAGAAGGCCGACGCGGATTCAATCATCAGATATTCCGATCCTTCGGCGGTCGTGTTTCTGCCCTTTGGAATACGAAGAAACAAGCTGGTCGGTCCCTTTAATACGCCGCTGGACGATCTTGTATCCCGTTTACCGCTGACAGCCCTGGTCCTGGCCGCTGAAGACATTGATCTGGAAGCCGAGCCCGAAGAGGGAAAGGCCGGAGAATTGGCAGCGGCCCTTGATGCCTTTACGGATGCCGAAAAGAAATCAAAAGATCTTAAGGAGGAGTCGGAAAAGGCGGCTGAAGAGGCCGAAGAGAAGCTTCAGCAACTCAAACTCGCGGTTTCATCCGGTGCCGATGATGAACTGATGTCCAGGGTAAAGGCCCTGATCGAGGCAAAGGATAAGGCGACCAAAACCGCACGTCGTTCCGCAAAGGCCATGGCCAAAGCCTTGGACGCGGCAAAAGCCGCGGAGGATCTGGGGGCGGACACTATCGAGGAAAAAAAGGAATAAAAGGAGGGTCCCGTGGATTTTAAAAAGCTCTTTGAACCTGAAACAATGGCCGTTATCGGTGTTTCCTTAAAGAACATCAATAATCCGGCCAACGTTATCTTCAATAAAAATAACCTCCGGCATCCCGTTAAAGTCTTTCCTGTGAATCCCCAGGGAGGATTTTTGCAGGGAGAAAAGGTATACCGGCATGTTTCAGAAATATCCGCGAAAATCGATTTGGCGGTAATCGCCGTACGCGCGGAATATTGTCCGGACATGTTGAAGGACTGTATTCAGGCCGGAGTGGAAGGCGCTATAGTCATTTCGGGTGGATTTGCCGAAGCCGGAGGAAAAGACCTTCAGGACAGGTTGGTTGACATTGCAAAAGAGGAGGACTTTCCCTTCTTAGGTCCCAACTGCCTGGGCATCTATTCTCCTTCCAAGGTAGATACTTTTTTTCTACCGGGAGAACGCATGGTGAGGCCTGATGCGGGGAGTGTCGCCGTTGTGAGTCAAAGCGGCGGTGTCCTGGTGGACCAAATGATAAAGTTCGCCGATGAAGGTGTCGGCCTCTCCCTTGCCGCGAGTATCGGAAACAAGGCGGCCGTCGGTGAACTGGAAATGATGGACTATTTGGCTCATGAACCCGGAACCAAGGTAATTGCCTTTTATGTGGAGGGCTTTGGTAAAAATGAGGGTCGCGCCTTTGTGATGGCCGCCGCCAAATGCGGCAAACCCGTGATCGTGTTAAAGGCCGGGAAGAGTCCGGAGGGAAAACGAGCCGTTTCAAGCCATACCGCCTCTTTGGCCGGTGATTATAAGACCTTTTCCGCCGTACTTTCCCAGTATGGAATCGTGGAGGCCAAAAATGAATACGAAATGGTCGCTTTCTGTGAGTCCCTGAGTTGCTATCCCATGGCGATTGGCGGCAGAATAGGCATTGTGACCGGCAGCGGCGGACACGGCGCTCTCGCTGTGGATGTCTGCAATGCACATGATCTCCTTGTTCCCCCCTTGTCGGAAAAAGCTCAAAATGAGATAAAAGGAGCTTTATCCCAAAATATTCAGGGAATAGCATCCGTGGCCAATCCGATCGACCTGACAGGCAGTTCGGTGGATGACGATTTTTTTACCGCGGTTCGATATCTCAGCGCTGCTCAGGAGATCGACTGCGTAATCATTCTCTTGCTGCCCTACCAGCCGGGTATCACTTCCGATCTGGGGGCGAGATTGAGCCAGATATACATGCAAGACAGAAAGCCCCTGATCGCCTATGTGCCTCATGTGGAAAAATACAGGATGCTTATCGAAGGGTTTGAACTCAACGGTGTACCCGTATCCCAGTCCATTGAGGGCGCGGTTCATATGGCCGATGCCATGAGGAGGAGTAAATCATGCTGAAGATGGAGATCCAAAACATCATTCAGTCGTCAAAGAAGGACGGATGGGTAAGGGAGCCGGAAGCAAAACGTATTCTTTCCATATATGGTATCCAGGTGCCAAACTTCAGGTGTGTAAAAGGAGAGGAAGAAGCCCTAAATTTTGCTCAAGAGATCGGTTACCCTGTTGTCGCCAAAGTCGTGTCCTCCGCGTTTGTCCATAAATCGGATGCCGGCGGTGTGATTATAGGAATTGACAGTAATGAAAAACTGATGGATACTTTTTCCCGGTTGAGACGCTTCGACGGGTTTTCCGGTGTTCTGATCGAAGAGATGTTAGCTGGTATTGAGCTTATTGTGGGAGCAAAGATCGATTATCAGTTCGGCCCCGTTGTCCTTTTGGGAATCGGCGGAACGGGGGTTGAGATCTATCAGGACACCACCCTGAGAATGGCGCCCCTGAGACATGAAGATGTAAAATACATGGTGAAATGTCTCAAGGCCCATGCGCTGTTAGAGGGCTACCGTGGGCATGACCCGATCAATTTAGAGGAACTGAGCCGTTTGATGGTGGCATTTTCCGAACTGGTTATGGATCTCGAAGATATAACCGATTCTATCGACCTGAACCCTGTCATCTGCTCATCGGATAAGTGCATCGTGGCGGATGCAAGGATCATTCTAAGCTCCGATAATCAAAACGTCTCTTCCCTATAAGGAGAAATCGTCATGGAAAAACATCATAAATTTTCTGTCTGGTATATCCTGATCGGGGTATGGATTGTCCTGATCGCCCAGAATTACATCTCATCGAGCCTTGCTATCCGAACCATTCCCTATAGTGAATTCTTGAATCTTCTCAAGGATAACAAGATCACCGAAGTCGCCATCACGGCAAACCAGATCGAGGGGAAGATAAAGGATGACAGCGCCGTGAAGGGAAAGGAAAAGAGGTTCAAGACCGTCAGAGTAGACCCTGATATCTCAAATCTCCTTGAAGAGCATGGCGTCACCTTCAAGGGAGAAGTGGAATCGACCTTCTTGCGTACCCTCTTTTCATGGCTGTTTCCCATATTTCTCTTCATAGGTATCTGGTACTTTTTTATGAGACGGATGATGGGAAAGCAGCCCGGTTTCATGACCTTAGGGAAAAACAAGGCCAAGATCTATATGCAGGATGAGCTGGACGTGACCTTTCAGGATGCGGCCGGTGTGGATGAGGCAAAACAGGAACTGGTCGAGATCGTGGAGTTCCTGAAGGAGCCCGGAAGGTTCACCCTGCTTGGAGGCAAGATGCCAAAGGGGGTGTTGCTTGTAGGTCCGCCGGGATCGGGAAAGACCCTCCTTTCAAAGGCCGTGGCGGGTGAAAGCGGTGTGCCTTTCTTTAGCCTGAGTGGTTCGGAATTTGTGGAGATGTTTGTCGGTCTGGGGGCGGCACGGGTGAGAGACCTCTTTGAACAGGCCAAACAAAAGGCCCCTTGCATCATATTTATCGATGAATTAGACGCCCTTGGAAAGGCGAGGGGTTTCGGAACCGTCGGAGGTCACGACGAGAGGGAGCAGACCCTCAATCAGCTCCTGGTGGAGATGGACGGCTTTGATCCCAATATCGGAGTAATATTAATGGCCGCCACCAACAGGCCTGAAATCTTGGATCCCGCCCTTCTCAGGCCCGGAAGGTTTGACCGGCAGGTCCTTGTGGACAGGCCTGATAAATTGGGCAGGGAGGAGATCCTGAAGGTCCACCTTAAAAATGTAGTCGCCGATAAGAAGCTGGATGTAGAAAAAATAGCCTCCATGACCCCGGGTATGGTGGGCGCCGATTTAGCCAATCTCGTGAATGAAGCGGCCCTCTTGGCTGTTCGCAGAAATAAGAAGAAAGTCGGCATGTCGGAGTTTGACGAGGCCGTTGAAAGGGTAATGGCCGGGCTCGAGAAAAAGAATCGTCTGATCAATCCGAAGGAGAAAGAGACGGTGGCCTATCATGAACTTGGACATGCGATCATGGCCCTGTCCCTGCCCGGCGCGGATCCGGTTCATAAGATCTCGATTATCCCCCGCGGGATCGCGGCCCTGGGATACACCATGCAGGTGCCGACCGAGGATCGTTTTTTAATGAAGAGGACGGAGTTGCTGAACAAGATAGGGACCCTGTTGGGGGGACGGGCCGCTGAAGAGATCATGTTTGGAGACATATCCACCGGAGCCCATAACGATCTCGCAAAGGCCACGGATATTGCCAGAAGCATGGTCAAGGAATACGGCATGAGTGAAAAAGTGGGTCAGGTTTATTACGCGAGGGAAAAGAGGGCGCGTTTCCTTGACCTGGGATTTGAGGGGTCCGTTGAATACAGCGACGCGACCTCCGAGATGATAGATCAGGAAGTCAGAGAGATTATCCATGATCAATACGCGAGGGCACTCCAGATACTCCAGGAGAAAAAAAACATACTCGAAAAAGCGGCGATACTCCTGCTCGAAAGGGAAAAAATCGAGGGTGACGAATTAAAGGCTATAATGGAGGGTGTTTCGAAAGATGCACAGGATTGACCTTATCCCTAATAGTCCCATTTCCAGTTGATCCCGGCGCCACCCCGGGAGTCGACACCGACCTCACTGTCCACCGTGATATTCGGAGTCACCTCCACCTCAACAGATACCTTTCCGCTCTCCGGACCCAGGCCCTGTTCCACTTCCAGGTAAATGTTTTTCCCTATATATTTACCTGCACTCAGGGCTGTTCCGCCCCCGTTCTCTTCGGGCTGTTTAATGTCTAATTGATCCACCCCGAGGAGTTTTCGTGTTCGATCAAAAAAATCCATCACGCCTCCCCCATCGCCTCCTCTCAAGGCGTTGGCGGCCTGGGCAATTCCAAGGGCCTGGAACGGTGTGATGCTGGTCGAACCCCTCCCGAACAGGAGCCTTGAGAGGATCTCGTCTCGAGGCAATGGCGGGTCCGAGTCGATCGTGATTTCCGGGGCTGACGGTGTACCCGAGATATTAATGCGGGTGGTAATATCCGATCGCCTGTGCTCACCGATCACGTTAAATTCAGGGGCCGGAGGACTCTGACCATCAAAGGAAATAACACCCTTTGACAGGGAAAAGGTCTTCCCGAAAAAGTTATACTTCCCGCGAACCACGGAAATATCGCCATTTATAGAGGCTTCAGCAACACTGCCGGTAATATGAAGCTTCCCTTTCCATTCTGAATCGAGACCTCTTCCCCGAACAAAAACTCGTCCCGGGGCGTCGATATCTATATCAAGCTTTAACCTGTCGGTTGTTTTTTCCCTTTCAGCGGGCCTGGTATAAGATTCAGGCCTCGGATCGTTAATTTCAATCACATCGAGATCATGGATCTCTGTCGGAAGCCGGGCCGGAATATGCAATTCCGCCCCCCTAATCTTGAATGAACCGGCAAGAACCGCCTCCTCTAGGGACCCGGACAGGGTAAGGTTGGCGTCCGTGGTAAGCGTATAATTATCACTTCGAATCAGGGCATTATTTTTCAGTACCAACTCCAACCCGTAGGGAAATTTCTCATCCGCCTTGAAGAGAAGCTGGCCCTTCGCCTGTATGGCCCCATTCTCACTATCTTTTGCCGTAATCTTTTCCAGGATAAGCTTGTCGTTATTTACAACACCCTCGATATTTATTTCTCTTATTACCATGCCTGCCCATGGATTTTCATATCTTCCATTGGAAAGATGGAGCGCCCCCTTTATGTCCGGTTTTTCAATGCTGCCTGATATTTCGAGATCGGTCCGCAGGTCTCCGTCAAGGACCTGATCATCCATATGAAAAAATACCGGGATACGGCTAATATCTATCTCGGCGGTCACCTTGCCATGAATCTCTCCCTTTCGCGCGATAGAAATGGAAACAGGAGAAAGGGTAAAAGACACGGGAATCTGAAAAACAGCCTCGATGGTTTTTTCCGATAAGCCATCAAGGGCCAGGTCTCCCTTCAGGTTACCTTTCTTCAGCGAGGCGCTTGCCATAAGTTGTGCCGGGGGAATATCCCTGAATTTTATATCCGGCGAATGAATATCCCTCATATGAATTTCCATGTTCCCTTCGGGCCGGTCCCTGCTTCCGGTAATGTTTATTTTGGCGGTCGCCCAACCGTTCAGATCGGGTAATCCGAAGAGTCTCAGGATATTAAGAGGGAACTCCTCAAGGACGGTATCGAACTCTATGGATGCCGGGTCCAGTTTACCTGAAGATTGAAGGATTCCTTTGGACACAGAAAATTCTGTCTTTTCAAGCTCATAGACGTGGTTAATATTGCGGAGGACGAGAGGTCGTATCAATTTAAAGGGAATCTTCCCATACCTTCCCTGAAGCTGTTCAAGACGCAGCCGGTTTTCTTTAGCGGTGAACGTTCCTGCGCCACGTGTGCTGATCATAAAAGGATCCGGAAATTCACCGTTTCCAATTAACGAAAATTTATTTTCCCCCGGCCTGCCTTCAACTTCGATCCGGAGAGTCCGGAGATGAACAGTCCCCATTTGAAAGGACTTCAAGTCCAGATCCGCCTGTCCCTTCATGTCCTCAAAGAGATCCTTTATTTTAGAGGTTATTTTTAGCTGTTCCAGGAAGGCGTTTCTGGCACCCAGTCCTTTGCCGAGAAGTTCGATATCCACGTCCTGACCCTTTTCGCCTCTTTTCAAAAGGGTGTCGATGTGGACGCTCCCTTCGATTCTCTCCCCTAATATGGAAGAAACGGTTACGAGGTCATCCGATTTGATTTTAAGAGAACCCTCGGCAATAAGGCTCTTCAGATCCAGCTCAAGGTCCCCGGCAACGCTGATCCCGGCGCCGGCCGCTTGAATATCTCTTAGAATCAGGTGATCTTTTTTTGAGATAAATTGGGCTGATGTGTTTATTTCATAGGTATCCCGCCTTACATAGAGACCGAGACCCCCGCGAGGACCCGCCTTTAGATTGTCGGCCTGAAGAGAAATTTGCACATAGGGTAAATGATAACCCTGAATGATAATCTCTTTTCCACTTGCTGAGGCCCGGATCTTCGGGTCCAAATAGGGACCCCCTGCATGGAGATCCATTTCCAAAGCGCCGTCTATTTCCTTTTCAACAATGCCGGATATCACCCGGAGCTCCGGGACGGACAGGTGAATGTCAGCGGCAATCGTTCCCTTCACCAGGTTAATGGATCCACTCCCCTTTACGGTTGATCCGGCAGTGCTGACCTTGAAATCCGAAAAACTCAATTTTTCCCCGTCGGCAAGGGTCATCTGGCTGCGGACGCGGATGCCTCCCCTGGTAATGGGCTCGATATAAGAGGGAACGTGTTTCAGTTTTTCAATCCGGGCCTCGAAACCGGCGTTCATATCCCTGTCCTTGAGATTTGCCTTCAGCCTGGTATTCAGACTTACTCTTGCATTTATATCAGACCCGATCGTGCCGGAAAACCGGCCTAAATCTTCTAATGTCAGCCCCGCCTTTCCGTCTATCGACAGCAATTCGGGATCAAAAGTTCCCGAGTAATCGAACAGAAGCTCCTCGGTCCTTACCCTGAGGTTTACGATATCAATGGGACTTCCTCTTTTGATATTCATATCATAATCCCACTGAGAACGCTCAAAGGGGATGGGGAAATGTTTATTAGGGCTTCTGAGTCCCTCAATATTCCCCTTCCCCGTCGTTCTCATCCTTTGAAAGGATAAAAGGGATTTTCCCGAGGCCTGAATCTGGATGTCCGATCTTATCCTTTCCGCGCTAAAATCCCTGAACTCGGGCTTCGAAATGGAAACGGAGAGTCTTGAAAGCGGATTCCTAATGGGGCCGGACAGGTCTCCCTTCACATGGAGGCCCCCGGAGATTTCCTCATGCATTATCCCCTTAAAGGCAGAGATGTCTTTCAGGGTGAAATCAAAAAAGCTGTGGGTGGTCTGTTTGTCAAGGTCCAGACTTCCATTGATTTTGATCCGGGATATCCCGGTGTCCATCTGGATATTTTTAAAATGCAGTTCCCTCCCGGAACGGTATTCCATATCAAAGGAAAACCCCACGCCCTTTTCCTGGATAAGCGTGGATAGCTGTTCGGGAATAACAGAGGGGTCTGGTACGATATTCCCGGCTCCTATGATCCGCGGGTTCTTCTTAAGTCTTAATTCAAGTTCGGACTCGATATCCGCGAGTTTCGGGGCCTTGAATGACAGCCGTCCCTTCCATTCTTCGGGAGTTCCCTCTCCCGTCAACTGGAAATAGGCCGGTCCTGAATCATTCAGTCCGAGCATCGTCTTTAACAATCCTCCTTCCGCTTCATGGGCCTTCACATCGAGTCTGAGCTTGGGCTCGGGGCCCCGGACGGTCCAGTTTATCTCCGCGAAGGTGTTTAACGTATCCCTTCGATCTATCCGTAAATAGCCGGACAGGCCCCTGACCGGACTGCTTGAAATCATGGATCCCTTGACTGAAAATACCGCGTCCGTTCCAAGCACCTTTTTATCGATCCTGAAGCGGTCAAACCGGACCCGTTCAATGAAAAGGGGTGGAACGGGGAGGGGCCAATAAGATTTTAAACCCTTTTTTTCTTCCTTTGCTCCCGGGTTTTCCGGTATGGGCCCTAGGAATATCGCTCCGGTCCTCAATTCCTCAATATGAATATTTCCCCCTATAAGCTCCAGGGGTCTCCATTTCAGGTACAACCTTTTTAAAACCAGCCACTCCCTCTTTTTATCTCCGAGGGAGATATTATCGCACTGGATGTCAAAAGGGATTAACCCCCTTATTCTCCCTATTTTGACCTGTCTTTCCGGTCCGGCGCTCAATATCGATTGAAGGGATCTTGCCAGATAACCTTTGCCCGCCTCTGTCTGGACCATGGCGAAAAGAATGCCGGTGCAAAGAAAAAGGCAGGCAATACTCAGTGCAGCCCACCTACCTGTGCTTTTTAATATTGTTTTTATATTCATATTTTCAAAATGCCTGCCCCAAACTCACGTAGATCTGGAAGGGATCATCGATACCGTCTCTCCGCTTCAAGGGAATTCCTATATCCAATCTCAAGGGGCCGATGGGCGTAAAGTAACGGAATCCTGCACCCGCTCCCCATAAAAGGGATTCATTGAAATCGGGCAACTCGGATTGAAACACGGTTCCCCCGTCCAGAAAGAAAACGAAGCCGATCTTATCGCTCAGTTTCGTGCGGAACTCCGTGGACATGGAAAAGAGGGACCTTCCTCCCAAAGGCACCCCATTGACAAAGGGTCCCGCCGACTGATAGGAATAGCCGCGGATAGATCCTCCCCCTCCGGCATAAAATCTAAGATCAGCCGGGACAGAATTCAAGGGAGCGCCTTTCATTGCACCGAAAGTGGTTCTCGCGGCCAGAATCAGGTGGGGAATTTTAAATAGATGAAAATATCTGCTGTAATCGACAGAGGCCTTCAAGAAAGTGAGATCCGAACCAAAGGCGCCGCGATAGGGGGCTGTTTGAATATTCAGGTGCCCCCCGGTCAGGGGATCGAGGATATCATTCCGGGTATCCCTGTCGAGGCTTAGCGGCAGGCTGAACAGGTTGTAACTTTCCTCTATGCCAAACTGGTCGATCCTTGACATCCTGTAACCAAAGCCGACACCCAGGATGGTCTTTTTTGACAGGGACCTTTCGATTTTGACTAAACTTCCGATATTGCGGCTGGTAAAGGCGTCAGGATTATCCTCGGCTAATCGAAGGTTCAATATCAATGCCTGATCACGGCGCATAAATACAGGCTTATATAAGTTTCCTTCCAAGGAATAGGCGATATTGGAAGTGGTCCCTAAAATGTTTAGACGCTCTCCGCTCCCGAAAATGTTTCGATGTTCCCATGATATCTTTCCACCCGGACCTTCATCGGTCTTATAGCTTGCACCCGCCTTGAAGGTGCGATGTTTGCTCTCCGTAACCTTAATAAAGACCGGCAACTCTCCTTTTTCATCGATCTTTTTCCCTTCTCTTATGTCAACCATCGAAAAAAGAAGCATGTCGCTCAAGTTAATCCTCGCCTTAAGCAATAGATCCGTGTTGAATAGGTCACCCTCTTTCCATGGAATTCCCGTTCTCACGAAGGGCTCATCTATGGTCTCAAGCCCTTCGATATGGGTTTCACCGAACAGGGCCCTGGGACCTGAATTCACATTATAGACAACGGAAACAACCTGCCTGTTGTGGTCAACGACGACCTTCGGTTTCTCCATTGATACAAAAGGAAACCCCTTGGTCCCGAGCCATCGTTTTATAAAATCCTGTGCATCAATAATATCTTTGCTTTTAGCCGGGTCCCCTATGGATAGACCGAGATTTTTATTGGAAAGGAGTCTATCCTTTAAGGAGATAGCCTCCCCTTTAATCTGGATATCCACGGACTCCAAAAGAAAGGGAGGGCCGGGATCCAGCTTGAACGCGACCTTTACCGGGCTCACACGGGAATCTATCCTATAGTCAACCCTGGCGCCGTAAAATCCCCAGGACCTGCATAGGCTCAATATCCGGGGAATATCCTCCCTTACTCTCCTTTCCAAGATGGATAACGAAGCGGGTAGCCTTTCTTTGAGTGTTACCGTGTCGGAAGAATCCTCGATACGCTTCAAAAGGTCTGTGTCGGCT
>CAYTUL010000070.1:0-11417 GCA_964441135.1 uncultured Desulfobacteraceae bacterium
GAGAGGGACAATGCTTGACATGTACAGGCGTCCGGACGAACTCCTTGAGGCCTGTGAAATGTTGCTGCCCTGGCAGAGCGAGCATCTGTCTTTCATGGCCAAGGAAACAGGCGAGAATATGGTATTCATAGCCCTGCACAGGGGGGCGGACGGTTTTATGTCACTCAAGCAGTTTGAAAAATTCTACTGGCCGACTTTAAAAAGGCATGTTGAAAACGTGGTAAATACAGGGTTGACACCATGCATCTTCTTTGAGGGCGACTATACATCACGCCTGGAATATCTGTTAGATCTTCCAAAAGGGAAGGTCCTCGGTCAATTTGATTCTTCCGATATTGTCCGGACCAAAGAGGTGCTGGGAAATCATATGTGTATCATGGGGAATGTTCCATCTTCATTGTTGCAGGTAGGTTCGACCCAGGAGGTCAAGGATTACTGCAAGTGGCTCATTGATGTCATTGGTAAGGATGGCGGATTCATCATGCATCCAAGAAGTGCCATCGACGAAGTAAAGCCGGAAAACCTGAAAGTTATGTTCGACTTTACTAAAGAATACGGCAAATATGAATAATGCTATCGGCCAATACCCGCCTTTTTGACCTTTCATTCCATATAACAAGCAACTGCGGGGGTTAGACACGCTGTCAGGAAAAGACATGAAGAATAAAGATTTCAGGTCGAGGACAGGCTTCGCGGGAGTGACAGCTTCTGAGACTATTTACGAGATTGTCAAGATTTGGCTTACGGCTAATCGCTGATTGCTGAAAGCTTCATCCAAGCATAACACCTATACCAGACCGAAATATTTGAGGCTGTTCCAGATAAAAAGCGCCCCGAATACCAGCAACACGATTCCTAAAAACCTCATCGCGTACCGATAGTTGCTGCTTTTTAGAAAATCGCGGGATCTCCCGGCTACAATCGCAACGATCATCTTTGACCCCATAAGACAAATGTAGAAGGAGAAAATAAACGAAAATACGGATGCAAATCCTGAGGTATTGGCCCTTACTACCATAGGAGCGCCCACGGTGAGCCAGAACATGTAAGGAGATGGGTTTAAAAAGTTGGCTATCATTCCCTTTTTAATGGAATGAGGTTTGATATCGTCTGTATTCAGGTCAGCGCCTTTGAGTGAGATAATTTCAAATGCGAGATAGAAAATAAATATCGCGCCTAAAAAAGAGATCACACCGAGTATGGGCATGATGTCGGATAAACGTGAAAGGATGTATATGGTCCCCAATACGATGGGCAGATCGGTAAATATAGGGGCAGAGGAGATCTTAAAACCTTCCTTGATGCCATGCTTCAAGGTTTCTGAGATTACTAATGTCAGCAGAGGTCCGGGTGTTAACCCGCTACCGAGCCCCAAAATGATTCCCGATATGAGAAATTCAAAAGCTTTTGGCACGTATATACTACCTGGCGTAGCTATGAAGCCCGGCTAAATAATTGACGCCAAAATAGGTGAACAGCACACAGGCAAAACCTATTATGGAGAGGATAGCGAGCCTTTTCCCTTTCCAGCCACTTATTAGCCGGGAATGTAGAAAGGCGGCATACACAAACCATGTAATCAGGGACCAGACTTCTTTCGGGTCCCAGCCCCAATATCTTCCCCAGGCTGAATGAGCCCAAACCGATCCAGTAATAATACCAAGCGTAAGCATCAGAAATCCGATAACAACCATCTGATAGCAGAGGTCATCGAGCAGACCTGGTCTGGGAATAAGTTTTAAAAAGCTGTTCCTGCCTTCCGGAGTATCCAGTCTTTTAAAGAGATACATTAAACTAAGACCGAAGGAGATCGCGAAAGAGGCATAGGCAAAAAAACAGGTGATTACATGGGCGGTTAACCAGTTGCTTTGAAGAGCAGGAACCAGGGGTTGGATACTGCTTTGGATGTTATCGGAAAATGATGCGTATGCCAGGGCTAAAAAAGCCAGAGGCGTAACGAAAGTACCGATGCTACGGTTTCGGGTACGCCATTCGACGATCATATAGAGAAGAACAGTTGCCCAGGAAAAAAAGATAAGGGATTCATAGAGATTCGATAAAGGTACATGTCCGATGTCGAGCTGGTGGGACTCAATCCATCTGAAAATAAGACCAATAGTATGTCCTACCAGCCCGATAAGGGTAGTGATGGTCGCCAGCCGGCCGAAAAATTCCTTCCCCAGTATCATCATGAGAAGATAAAACAGGAAAGAAAAGAAATACACAAAGGTTATATAACTTAGAATAATGGTATTAACCATTATGATTCCCCTTCCGAGGTCAATATCTCATTAAATTTTTGTGCGAGCTGATCGAGCTCTCTTTCCATGCCCACAGGGTTCTTATTTGCCCTACCCGTAACACTTACATTGATTAGCCCATCTTTTTCTTTAATACGTATCCAGATTCTCCGGTGGGAGGTGAAAAAGGTGAAAAACAGGCCCACCATGATAATCAGAAAACCGGCATAAACAAGAAAAACGCCTGGATCCCTGTTGACCTCCAGGCCGGTATAATATTTTGATTCAATCGCATCCAGATGAAAAGTATACGGGTTATAAGCGGAGGGGTTTAGTTTTGGAAAATTTTTAAAGATGCCGGGAAAACGTTTTTTTATTAAATCCTGATCTTTAAATAACCAGAATTCCGTTACATCACCTTTGGCCGTTTTTATGGTTATTAACGCTGCCGGGCCCATTCGCATAAAGTCATCCCGGATATCCGATAAATAGATTTGTCCCCCGCCATCCGGGAGAATCACGGATCTTCCCAATGTAACCTCCAGGGTTGATACCTTGGAGTCGCTGTCCCCTTTCGTAATTTTCAAGGTAGCCTTATTCCCCGGCAACGAACCATAGCTTGCCTGGTAAAAGGTAATTCCTTCGAATGTTATAGGGTGATTCACAAGCAGGGTCCCCTTCTTAACAGTACGTCCATCAATAATGAAATCCAGGTCCGAACGGTATTCTTTCGGTACACCGTTATCATAGAAATCAACGGTAAATTTTTTACAATAGATGCTGAACCCAAGTTTCTTATTGTTCTGCCCGACCCTGCTGCGGAGGATCACGGTATCTGTTGATTCACCCTCAACAATATTAACATAGGCCCTAAAACCGAACATGGAACCTATAATAGCGCCGATTAAAATTATCAACACGCTGAAATGGACCAGATAAACACTAAACAGGGTATAATGTCCTCTCTCCCCATATATAAAGTTCGCTCTGTCATGATCCTTCATTGCGATATTTTTATAATGCACCCTGATTGATTCGGTTACAATTCCGGAGATCTCTTTCATATCTCCTTTAACACTCAATGCCCTGTACGGAGGAAGCTTTTCAAAAGGTTTAAGCCTGTCTGGTTTTGGTTTGTGACGGAAAAGCTTCAATGTTGCCGGGAAGCGGTTAATTGAACAGATGACAAGGTTTAAGGCCAGGCAGCAAATGATTAGTCTAAACCAGACGGAATGATACATGTCAAAGAGCTGAAATGAATTCATCAGTTTGACGAATGCGGGATTTAATCCCCGGATGAATTCGATAGCTCCTTCCTGTTGAGGAATGACGGTACCGAATATGGAGGTAGCAGCTAACAGAATCAGCAGCATTATGGTAAGCTTTACCGAAGTAAAAAAATACCATAGGGGTTTCACTATCTTTACTATCATATCGTTCGATTCATTATTTTTTTGTGGATATTGATCACTATAATATATAGCCATTATTTAAAGGTTAACAAGTCTCAGGCTGGTTAAAATTTAAGTATGATCCGGATAATGCGCAGGATGTGGCCTATTGGAACAGACTTTAAAATTCAAGCTCAAACCGCTGTCTTTGCTTGAGCCCAGCGAGCGTTGATTTATAACACGGTTTTTTTCATGTCGCAATCTCAAATAGTGTCCATCCAGAAACAATCTGTTTCTGGATGGAGCTTTCAGCGGTCAGCAGTCAGCTAAGTCTCTGTGTTTATAATCTTTTGCTGATAGCTGAATGCTGATTGCTGATAGCGCGAATCCATAAACGATAGTTTATGGATGAGCACTAAATAGTGTTTGTCTGAAAATGACCGTTTTCTAATTCATGCTATTAGACATAAGTATTTCCCACGTCTCCGTTGAGCAGTTCGGACTTGAGCTCACTGCCGAAAGGCTCACCGAAGTCTGAAAACTCCATCTAAAAATCCTTGATTGTATCAGGCCTCTGTTCCTTATGACCGGACCTCTTCATCATTATTTTAAATGATTTGACGATCGGACCGGATTCATGTTAAAAATTAATCAGTATTGATTGGCAAATAGCAGGTAGTGTCCATCCAGAAACAATCTGTTTCTGGATGGAGCTTTCAGCCGTCAACCGTCAGCGGTCAGCTAAATCTTTGTGTTTATGATCTTTTGCTGATAGATGAATGCCGATTGCTGATCGCGCGCCCGTCCTCCGCAGTAGCCCGCTACGGAGGATGGAAATCCAATAACGTTAGTTTATGGATGAGCACTGGATAGGAATATATATGCTTGACCTCAAGTTCATCAGATCCAACCTGGATCGTGTGGCGGAGATGCTAAAGAATCGGGGGTACGACCTTGATATCTCCATCTTCGAGTCTATCGACGAGGATAGGAGAGAGAGATTAGCCGCAATGGAATCGCTCCGGCATAGACGAAACAAGACAAGCGATGAAATAGCCGCCATGAAAAAAAGAGGAGAGGATGCATCGGACGTCATCCTAGAGATGAAAAAGGTATCTTCCGAGATAAAGGAACAGGAGGCCGGATTATCAGGTATTCAGGACAAACTGAATCAACTTCTCATGGTTATACCAAACATGCCCCACGAATCGGTTCCCGTTGGAAAAGACGAAAATGATAATCCCGTTATTCGTACCTGGGGTGAAATAAGAGAGATGGATTTCGAACCTCTTCCCCACTGGGAAATCGGTGAAAGACTGGATATCCTCGACTTTGCCCGGGCCTCAAAATTGGCGGGAGCGAGGTTTGCCCTGTATAAGGGAGCGGGATCAAGGCTCGAGAGGGCCCTGATCAATTTCATGCTTGACGTACACACCAGGGAGCATGGCTATACAGAAATCCTTCCCCCTTTCATGGTAAATTCCGCATGTATGACCGGGACAGGGCAACTGCCAAAGTTTAAGGAGGATCATTTTAAGATTGAGGGATGGGACCTTCACCTGATTCCTACCGCCGAAGTCCCTGTGACCAATATATACAGGGAAGAGGTTATTCAGGAGAAACTGCCTATCTACTATACGGCCTATACACCCTGTTTTCGGTCCGAGGCCGGATCCTATGGTAAGGATACCCGTGGATTGATAAGACAGCACCAATTCAATAAGGTGGAACTCGTAAAGTTCTGCCAGCCCGAAGAATCCTATGAAGAGCTGGAGAAACTGACTTCCAACGCGGAAGAGATTTTAAAACGGCTGGAATTGCCTTACAAGGTAGTCTCACTCTGTACGGGAGATCTGGGTTTTTCCGCTGCGAAAACCTATGACCTGGAAGTATGGCTCCCGGGACAGAACCTTTACAGAGAAATATCTTCTTGTAGTAATTTTGAGGATTTCCAGTCCAGGCGGGCCGGAATAAGGTTCAAAAAAAAGGGTGCGAGCGGAACAGAACTTGTTCACACCCTAAATGGTTCAGGATTGGCTGTAGGCAGGACATTCGTGGCCATCCTGGAGAATTATCAGCAGAAGGATGGAAGCGTCATAATACCCACAGTCCTTGTACCATACATGGACGAAATGACAGAGATTCGTATTTCGTGAGGATTTTTTTCCAATACTTTAGGTTTCCATAAAATAAGTCGATATTTCAAATGAAAACGAACGGTATTTATTCTGGTAATTGGCAGGATTATCAGAAAAGACTCAAGAAGATTCAGAAAAAAAGATCGCTAATAAAGAGGCTGCCATTATTAGGAACAATTACGGGTATCGGGTTTCTTGTATTTGTTTCGGTCTTTTTCGCGGGATCATGGTTATTCGCAAATCTGGAAGCGGATCGACAGGACATTGTTGAAGATATCCATGATAGTGTAAAGAGTTCAAGCTTTAATAAGACAGAACTGCCGGATCTTTTGCGCGAAATGAAGTTTGGCGTTTCTCCAGCGAACGGGAGCTATATTTTTTCCCGGGATGGAGCGGGATTTATAGCAGAGACTTCTATAGAGCCATCGCTACAAAACTATATTATAAGACTACTGAAAAGGTCAAGGACCAACGCGGCGGCCGTTGTAGCCATGCGGCCCTATGACGGACAGATATTGGCCATGGTTAATTCATCCGGGAAAGGGGGGATGGACGCCAAAGATCTTTGCCTGAAGGCGGACCTGCCTGCAGCCAGCCTCTTTAAGATCGTATCAGCGGCGGCCGCTATAGAAGCCCGTCATTTCACACCGGGCAGGACTATGCAATATAGGGGAGGGAAATATACCCTTTACAAAAGTCAGCTAAAACAGGATAAAGGTCGTAATTTAAGAAAGGCGAGCTTCAAAGAAGCCTTTTCTGAATCTATTAATCCTGTTTTTGGTAAAATAGGTATATATGATCTAGGGAAAGATTTAATTGCTCAATATGCAGAAAAATTTTATTTTAACCACGACATTCCATTTGATCTTCCCCTGGAAAGAAGCAATATTGAGGTGCCGGAAGATGATTTTGGATTGGCAGAAATAGCCTCGGGCTTTAATAAGAGGACACGGTTATCTCCGCTCCACGCGGTAATGATTACTTCGGCTGTAGCTAATCAGGGTATTATGATGGAGCCCTGGCTTATCAGGGATATAAGAGATGAAACGGGCCGGATTCTCTATAGTGCAAGGCCATCTCGGCTTACGAACCCGATAAGGCCTGAAACGGCGGAAAGCCTTAAAATTCTTATGGAGGAAACGGTGACAAACGGGACGTGTCGTAGGACCTTCAGATCACTACGGCGTAAGAAAGCCTTCCGGGATATCGAATTAGGTGCAAAAACAGGCACAATTAATGATCGTTCGGATAGATATAAATACGACTGGCTGACCGCCTTCGCCCTGCCTGAAGGCAATGAAAGTGATCAGGGAATCTGCCTTGTTGTGATGGCAGTCCATGGTGCGAAACTGGGTATCAGGGCCAAAAATATCGCGAGGGACATTTTAAACTATCACTTTACCTCTTAAAAATAAGGAGACATAACCATGTGTGGAATAGTCTGTTATGTGGGAAAAAAGACAGCGGTTCCAATTCTTATTGAGGGCCTTAAGCGATTAGAATATCGGGGCTATGATTCCGCCGGAATCGCCATTCAGGATCAAGATCATATTGATTATCACAGGGCCGTGGGTAAGATCGCGGCACTGGAAAAGGAGATCGATGGTTTTGAGATCAAGGGTTCATCGGGTATCGCTCATACAAGATGGGCCACCCACGGGGAACCGAATAAAGTGAACGCACACCCCCAGTGCGATATGAATGAGATGGTGTTTGTTATTCACAATGGTATCATTGAAAATTATCAATCCATAAGGAATAGACTCGGAAAACAAGGGATCACTTTCAGATCGGAGACAGATACCGAAGTTCTCGCGCATATGATCTCTGAAAATTATAAGGGTGACCTGAGCGAGGCCGTAAGGAAAACCATGTCCCAGGTGGAAGGAACCTTCGGCATAGCGGTTATTCACAGGAAAGCGCCTGGTGAAATTGTTGTGGCCAGAAGGGGAAGCCCCCTGATCATCGGGGTGGGAGAAGATGGAAATTTCGCTGCTTCGGACGTTTCCGCGATGCTGAGATACACCAATAAGGTGGTCCACCTGAATGATAATGAACTGGCCACTATTACGAAGGACGGATTTTCCATTTCTACGGCCCAGGCAAAGGTGGTTACAAGAACGGCCGAGACTGTGGAATGGGCACCGGAAGACGCGGATTTAAACGGGTTTCCTCATTTTATGCTGAAGGAGATATTTGAACAGCCCGAAACGATTCGCAACGCAATGAGGGGAAGACTTGAAAAGGAGGAAGGCGTACCAAAATTAGGGGGGATCATGCCGGTTTGGGACAGCCTAAAGGAATCCCGGCACATTGTTATTGTAGCGTGCGGGACCTCCTATTACGCGGGGTGCGTCGGAAGATACGTCTTTGAAAAGCTGACAGAGATAGATGTGGAGGTGGAACTGGCATCCGAATTCCGCTACCGAAAGCTGAATTTCCCAGCGAATACCTTCATTATCGCTATGAGTCAATCAGGAGAAACAGCAGACACTTTGGCAGCCATAAGGGAGGCACATAGAAAAGGGGCCCGTCTCATCGGCATAGTAAATGTTGTCGGCAGTTCAATAGCGAGAGAAACTGAAGCCGGTGTCTATAACCATGCCGGTCCGGAAATCGGTGTGGCCTCCACAAAGATATTTATCTCTCAACTGACTATTTTGACCCTTCTTGCACTTCTCCTTGGACGGCACCAAAACCTGCCTCTTACGGAAGGGATAGAAGGCATAAGGGCCCTCGAGGCACTGCCCGATCAGGTAAAGGAGATACTTTCAAAGGCCAACCATATACAGGCGATCGCCGAGAAGTATTATCGATGCGACAACTGGCTCTTTTTAGGAAGGAAATACGGTTATCCCATTGCTATGGAAGGGGCATTGAAATTGAAAGAGATCTCCTATATTCATGCGGAAGGGTACGCTGCCGGAGAAATGAAACACGGTCCGATCGCCCTTATAAATCCGAATATGCCCACGGTAGCAATAGCGCCCAAAGATTCCCTTTATGATAAAATGATCAATAATATTCAGGAGATCAAAAGCCGTAAGGGACCTATTATCGCCATCGCGACCCAAGGGGATAGGAATTTAAAAGAGATGGCAGATGATATTATTGAAATACCGCCCACCCTTGATTTTCTCTATCCAATACTCGCTGTGGTTCCGTGCCAGTTATTGGCTTATTACTGTGCCCAATTCCTCAAAAGGGATATCGATAAACCGAGGAATCTTGCGAAAAGTGTAACCGTGGAATAATTATTTCAGGATTCAGGTTTCAGGAAAACATAGGATTCGGTGTTTAAGTACTTGGTTTTCCCTGAAACTTGAAACCCGAAACCTGAAACTCAAATTTCGCCCATAAGCGTTCAAGAAGTCATGCCCTTTTGGCTTAAATCTAAAGCCGGGCCCTTTGGATCTGGACATTTATTTACTCCCAGTGCCCCTACTTTATCCATTACATTTTCAAATAGTTAAACTTGTTACGAATCATAATGATTTGGCGTTAGGATTTCCTTTACAATACAATTATCGTCGTAAATGAACCATGGGCACCTATATTGGAAGAAGGAGATTATCCGTCTTCAAGTTCACGAAAATCATAGCTAAGGTTGCGCTGTGTCCATTTTTTCGGATTCATGTGAAAGGGCTTGAAGGTTTGCCTGAAGGAATATCCTTTGTTCTCATGCCGAAACACCAACGCTGGGAAGACATTCCGATCCTCGGTCTCTCGATTGGAAGGCCCCTGTATTATATTGCAAAATACGAACTTTTCCAAAATGTCCTATCAAGGTGGTATATCTCCTCCCTTGGAGGTATACCCGTAAACAGAAAACGACCCTTGGAGAGCCGTGAATCATTCAAAATGATGATGGAGCTTTTAAGGACAGGGGAAGGTATTGTCATTTTTCCGGAGGGGACTTACTATAGAAATAGCATGGGAGCGGGGCATATAGGTCTGATCAGGATGATACTATCCAGACTCGCGATTCCATTCATTCCTGTTGGAATAAGGTACTCCAAGAGAGGGTGGAAGATAAATGTAGGGATAAAAATCGGAAGACCCTATTATGGGGACCAGTCAACGAGCATTGAGGAGCTTATAGATCATATTATGAAAGAGATCGCGAGCCTATCCGGTTTGTCGAAAAAAGGATAAGACACATATTCATTCAGAAAAATGACGATCAAGGAGAAACGAAATATGTCGGAACTGGAAGAGGTCTTCAAAAGGATAGAAGGTTACAGGGATGAGATTATAGCCTTTCAATCGGATTTAACATCGAAAATAGCCTTGGGTCCGGAAAATGGGGGTACCGGAGAGCATGACAAGGCCCGATATCTTAAACAGAAAATACTGGAGTTGCGGCCGGACTACCTTGAGGAAATTAAAGCCCCTGACCAGAGAGTAGACTTGGGATACCGGCCAAATCTGGTCGCGAAATGGGAAGGCAAAGTCGGCACACCGGTTGTATGGGTCCTCAGTCATATGGATATTGTTCCTCCGGGGGATCTCTCCCTGTGGGAAGGAGATCCCTACAAGGTAAAGGTAGAGGGGAATAGGATAACGGGAAGAGGAGTTGAAGATAATCAACACGGTATTGTCACTTCCTATCTTGCCCTCAAGGCGGTTCTGGACTCGGGGAAAGAATTGATAAGATCGATTGGTCTGGCCTTTGTGGCTGACGAGGAGACAGGAAGTGAATTCGGGCTTGATTACCTCTTGAAAAACCGCGGTGAACTATTCGGCCCCGATGACCTGATTATTGTGCCCGATGGAGGAAATAGTGAAGGGACAATGATTGAGATCGCTGAAAAATCCATGCTTTGGATCAAGTTTACCGTTACCGGACGGCAATGTCATGCAAGCACGCCCTACAAGGGTAAGAACAGTCTCTATGGCGCGGCACGACTGATAGTGGCCCTTGACAATTTAAAAAAGAAATTCAATCTTACCGATGTCCTGTTCAGCCCTCCCATTTCTACTTTCGAGCCGACGAAGATGGAGGCCAATGTCCCAAACATCAATACGATACCGGGAAAAGATGTATTTTACATGGATTGCAGGGTCCTGCCTGCCTATGGGGTTGATGAAATTATCCAAACGGTGAAGAGGATCGCTAATGAAGTAGGAAAGGATCTCGATTTAAATATCCAGATAGACCCGGTCTACAGACAGGACGCAGTGAATCCGACATCACTCGACGCGCCGGTAGTAAAGGCCCTCACAAGGGCCATCAGGAGCGTTAAAGGGCTTGAGGCAAAACCGATGGGGATTGGAGGCGGTACTGTCGCAGCATTTTTTCGAAGGATAGGTCTTCCGGCCGCCGTATGGATGACATCCCATGACACCGAACACCAGCCAAATGAGTACTGTCTCATAGACAATCTGATTTCCGATATAAAGATATTTGCGACCATTTATATAGATGAGAACGTTGAATAGCGATTATGACAATCAAATAAAAGAACTCCTTGATAAAGGAGTCACGGATGGGGTGTTTCCGGGCGCTGTTCTTTTGGTTGCAAAAGAAGGAGAGATTATCTTTTTTAGGGAGAGCGGATATCTTTCTCTGGTTCCGGAGCGCATTCCCATGAGAAAGGATACGATTTTCGATCTGGCCTCACTAACGAAGCCCCTTGCCACCACAT
>CAYTUL010000071.1:0-11396 GCA_964441135.1 uncultured Desulfobacteraceae bacterium
GGCTGACCCTGGCCAGGAGGTGTCCGAGGGTCAGCCTCTGGGGGTCATGTTTCGAGTCTGCCATAAACATTAGCTTCCTAATTATTAGAATACTAACTTATAATATCTTCCTTACCACATGTCAAGCGGGAAAGAGATTGCTGAGCACCCAAACTTTTGAAAAGGACTAAATAGTTGCGAATCATCCAGTTTCCTGGAGGCGTTGTTTTTTAAGCGATTGAAATCCTATAATGTTGTCATTATGGCAGCCTCCTGTTATATAGTGATGAATATTTCGCTTATCCGCCGGTGCGGCAGTCTTCTATGTACAAAACAGTTTCTCTTATCTGAACAGGAGCCTGTTCAATGATGCAAATAATTGACATACATATCCATGTGGGGCACCGGTTCGAGTGGACACAGACGGCAAGGGAGATATGGATGGATATCGGGCCCTATGTCCCGCATATCTACGATGATCAGGAGAGACAACAGGCCGGACCCTATGGGGATGTTATCAAGAGAGAGGGAGTCGTCGGGGGCATTCTAATCCCTGAGTATTCCCCCCAGACGGCCGGCGTCATGCCCTTTGAACGGGCCAAGGAGATTCATGAGGCCCACCCTGAATTCATCCCCTTTGCAAACCTCAATCCTAAGGTTCACCAGGATCCCCTGGCCGCCTTTGAAGATCAGCTCGAAAAGGGGGCCAGGGGATTGAAGATCCACGCCATTCACGGATTTTTCTATGCCAATGATGAAGGGCTCTACCCTGTCTATGAGAAATGCGAAAAGGAAGGCCTCCCGGTGATGTTCCACGCAGGGACGACGCTGTTCCGGGGGGCCAAGATGAGATATGCCGATCCCTATACCTTTGATGATGTGATCAACGATTTCCCGGACATGAAGGTGATCCTCTGCCACGGGGGAAGAGGGTTCTGGTATCACATTGCGGAGTTCCTGGTCAAAAGTTACAGGAATGTCTTTATTGATGTGTCCGGACTGCCCCCCAAAAATCTCCTCAAATATTTTCCTTCCATGAAAAAATTCAGTCACAAGTTCCTTTTCGGGTCGGATTTTCCCGGTGTGCCGGGAATAAGGAAAAATTTCGATGCCATAGAGCAGCTTATTCAGGACAGGGCCGTCATGGAACGAATAGGCTTTAAAAATGCCTATGAGCTTTTCGGTTTTTGGAAATAGGCAGGTTGTTTTTTATTTTCACACATGGTATCCCTATTTCCTGAATAAGGGCATAAATACTCGAGGCAATGACATGAGTTTTGACCTGTCCGAATTTCACCACCGCCACAGAAGCGAAATAATTCGGGAGTGGGTAAAGAGGCTTCATGCCGAGGTGAGTGATATGTACTCGCAGCGTCCCTATGAGGAACTTCAGTCAACGGTGACCGAGGCCTTTGATGCGGACTACCATGTCATGATTCATAATGACTACAGTCATATTGACAAATTCATCGACAAGATTACCCGTATGCGTCTTGAAGCCGGCTTCTTGCTCTCGGATGTTCAGAAGGCCTTCGAACTCTACAGGAAGATCGTTATCCCGATCCTGGCAAAGGAGACGACCATCGAGGAATTTCAGGACAGCATTTCCAAGATCAACACCTGCCTGTCCTATACGATCCACCGTTTCAGTGATCTTTTCCAGAACATGCACGAAAAAAAGATCATGGATCACAACCGCAGGCTTGAGGAGGAGGTCAGGATCCGGACGGCGGAATTGAGAGAATCCCAGCTAAAGTACAAGACCCTGGTGGAGGAGATTAACGACGGGTATTTCGTCATTCAGGATGAAATCATCGTTTTTGCCAATCAGGCCTTTTGCAACATGCACGATTATACACTGGATGAGGTCCTTGGAAAGAGGTTTTATGACTTCGTCGCCCCCGAGAGCCGGAAGCAGGTCCTTGAGATGTACAGAAAAGGGCTCCGGAAAAAGGCCGTCCCCCGGACCTTTGAATACAAGCGGCTTACAAAGGAGGGCAAGAGCCCCCTGACGGAGATTCTCGCCAAAGTCGCGCACTATGAGAACAAGCTGTCAAGTATCGGCATATGCCGTGACATCACCGAACGGGTCAAGATGGAACAGAGGGTTCGAGAGGCGGAACGCATGGCCTATATCGGACAGATCACGACATCCCTTTCACACGAAATCCGGAATCCCCTGTCCGCCGTTAAAATGAATCTTCAAATCCTGAAAAAAAATCCACGGGTTCAGGGCAATGACTCCCGTCGTATTGATATTTCAGTCAAGGAAGTCATACGACTGGAGCGCATTTTAAAAGAGCTTCTGGACTTTGCCAAACCCCTCCAGGTGAAGCCGGAACATGTTCAGATCAACCAAATACTTCTCTCCTCCGTCGAACTCCTCGACATGAAGTCAAAAGAGGAAGATGTATCCATTATTGCGGACCTTGATCCGGGTATGCCGGATATCTGGGCGGATGGGGAAAAACTACAACAGGCATTTATCAATCTGATACTCAACGCCATGGAGGCCTCCGATCAAAAGGGCAAGATCTGGGTCCAGACCCTGTACCACACCGGGGATCATCAAAACAGGGCGGAGATCATCATACAGGATGAGGGGCACGGCGTCGCAGAAGATTGTCTGCCCAATATATTCAAACCCTTTTTTACCACAAAAAGCAAAGGCACGGGATTGGGGCTGACCAATGTCGGCCGGATTGTCGAGGCACACGGGGGATGGGTGGACGTGAAAAACCGCCCGCCGTGCGGGGCCTGTTTTCAAGTATCATTACCCATGGGGAAAAGATATGGCCAAGATTCTTATCATTGACGATGAACAGTCCATCCTCGAAACCTTAGAGATGTTCCTGGGAGAAAAGGGGTATCAGATTTATACGGCTTCCACGGGTAATGAAGGTTTCACCCTTTTCTGCCGGCATGAACCCGAGGTGGTGATCCTCGACATAAGGCTTCCCGACCAGAACGGCCTGGACCTGCTTGAAAAAATACAGAAAAACGGGTTTCAATCCAAGATCATCATGATCACGGCCTTTCAGGATATGGAAACCACGATTGAAGCCATGAAAAGGGGGGCCTATGATTATATTCACAAGCCCCTCGATGCCGATGAGATCGAAAAATCCGTGAACCGGGCCTTACACATTCTTGAAGCAGACCGTGAAACCCCGATTCTCAATGAACTGGAAACCCCTCCCAACCATGAAGTGATTATCGGTAGAAGCGGGAGGATGGGAAATATTTTCAAGATGATCGGCCTCATGTGCCAGAACCGGGCGACGATCCTTATCCAGGGCGAAACGGGAACAGGCAAAGAGCTTATCGCCCGTGTCATCCACCGCAACAGCCTTTTTAACAAGGAGCCTTTTGTCACCCTGGATTGTTCCGCGGTTGTGGAGACTTTGATCGAGAGCGAATTGTTCGGCCACGAGAGAGGTGCCTTTACGGGCGCGAGCTACACAAAAAGGGGGAAGCTGGAATTGGCCGCCAAGGGTACCCTGTTTCTGGATGAGGTCGGCGAACTGCCGCTGAATCTCCAGGGCAAGTTTTTAGGTTTCCTGCAGCGCAGGGAATTCACGCGCGTGGGCGGTCAAGAGACCTTGAAATCCCAATGCCGTATTATTGCGGCCAGCAATCGCGATCTCACCACGATGGTCAAACAGGGCCGTTTCAAGGAGGATCTTTTTTATCGTCTGAAGGTCGTGACCATGTATGTTCCGCCCTTGAGGGAGCGCATATCCGACATCCCGGACCTGGTCAATCATTTCCTTCAGAAGATCAATCTTGAACTGGGTACCGAGGTTACGAAACTGCAGCAGGGGGTGATGGATCGCCTCATGGCCCATCCCTGGAGCGGCAATGTCAGGGAATTAGAGAATCTCCTTGTACAGGCCGTTGTTCAGGCCCGGGGCAAGGTAATCCTTTTCGAAGAGATCGATAAGATCCTGAGCATGGATGAAAGCCTTCCGGCCATGGACGTTTCATCCTATTCCCTTCCGAATATTGAAAAAGAACACATTCAAAACACGCTTTCCGAAGTCAACTGGAACCGGACAAAGGCGGCCGGTATCCTGGGAATCTCTCTCCCGACCTTGCGAAACAGGATACGCAAGTACGGGATCAATCCCCCGGACGCGCAGGAGATCTAAAAATCCTGACAGATGAAAATTTTTTTCATGGTGAAAAAAATTTTCTCCCCGCCTGTTCCGAAGATCCCACCGGCACCCGATGACGTCTTATATAATTGCGAAGGATTTCAAAGCGTTGGCGCCTCTCTATCCTAATGGGGCTATTTCCCATCGATCCGGCATGACAATTGCTCTTTCCTAATTGTCATCAGAAAAACGGCTGCCATGACAACAAAGACCCTACAAGAACTTGAAAAGGATCAAATCCGAAAGGTACTGGAAAAGACCCATTGGAATATGGAGAAGACGGCCCGGCTCCTGCAAATTCCTCTTTCCCAATTGAAGAGAAAGATCCGGAAGCACGACATCAACTGGATCGGGCAGGAACGGGACGACACCGGGTGATTCGGGCTAATTGGGTGACCGAAGCCATAGCCCCTGTAACCGGATCAATGGATCATCAAAAGCACGGCTTTCACAGGATATAATTCATTCGTTAACCTTAAACTAAGGAGGGACAGAAATGAAAAAAAGAAATCTGTGCATGGGAATCGCCCTGGTGGCATTATTGGTTGTCATGATGCCTCTGGGAACCGCAGCAGCGGAAAAGCCGATTGTCATCGGGAGCCCGCTGGCCACCTCGTTTCTCTACGGATGGGACGCTGAGAGGGCCATCACCCTGGCGGTCGAAGAGATCAATGCCAAGGGCGGTGTCAAAGTGGGAGGTGAAAACCGCCCCTTCAAGGTAGAAACCATTGATACAAGGGACCTGGAGCCGGGTGTTCCCGTCAGTGAGGCCCTTCTGGCGGTTGAAAAGCTCATCCTCGAGAAAAAAGCCGATTTCATCGTCGGCGGCCCTGTCCGATCCGAGGCCGCACTGGCGGCCATGGACCTCTTATCCAAATATAAGAAGGTCTCCATCCTGACCACGGGCGTCCTGACGCCCGCCTATTCCGCCCGGGTCGCAGAGAATTATGACAAATACAAATACTGTTTCCGCATCACGGGCGAAGCCAAGTGGATGGTGGGCGGCGAAATTATTCCATCCCTTGTGGATATTGGCAAAAAGTTCAATCTCGACCGTCTTTTTATCATGATTCAGGATGTGGCCCACGCCCGGGGAGGCGGAGGCCTGATCGCCAAAATCATGGCGGATAAAGGCTGGACGGTCATCGGAGGAGAACCAGAAATATATCCCACGGGAACCACGGATTTTTCCATGGGCCTTTTAAAGGCAAGGAGGGAAAAGGCACAGATTATCCTAATCTGGATGGATATGCCGGAGACTGCTATCCTGCTTAAACAGTGGTATGATATGAAAGTTCCGGCCCTTCCCTTCGGCTCCATTATCGCGGCCGCGGAACAGCCGGGTTTCTGGGAGGCCACCGAAGGCAAAGGGGAATACTGCCTGGCCAACGTGGTCAACGCCGGAAACGCACCTTCCAACGCCACACCCTGGACCATGAAATTCGTCAACGCCTATAAAAAACGCTGGAATATCGAGCCGGAAGGCTACGGCACCTCCAGCAGCTACATGGCTCCTTACGTATTAAAGGATGCCATTGAAAGAGCGGGTACACTCGATTCGGACGCCGTCATTTCAGCCTTAGAGGCGACGAACATGGTCGGTGTCTACGGTCTCATCAAATTCGATCCCAAGAGCCATCAGGTGGTCCCGAGTCTCGATCCGGAAAAGGGCGCGGTCGGTACCATTTTTCAGTGGCAGGCGGGAAAAAGGGTCGTGGTCTTTCCGCCGAAGATCGCCATGGGCGAGATCAAGCTGCCGCCGTGGATGAAGTAGTGCTCATCCAAAAACTGAGGTTTTTGGATTCGCGCTGTCAGCATTCAGCTTTCGGCTTTCAGCAAAAGATGTTAAAAACAAAGTCTTAGCTGACTGCTGATTGCTGAACGCTGAAAGCTCCGTCCGGAAATTGACGATTTCCGGATGGTCACTGCGTATCCGCGCCGGCTTATCCTCTGAACCATTCTCGGATAGATAATGGAAATATTGATATACGGCATTATCAACAGCATCTCCCTGGCACTTATCGCCCTGGGTTTCGCCCTGGTCTATGGAATCAGCCGGGTTCCCAATTTTGCCCACGGAGCCCTCTATGTAATCAGTGGATTCATTACCTGGACCCTGGCCCGCAAACTCGGTCTCAACTACGTACTCAGTATTATTTCGGCATTGATTATAGTCGGCGTGATCGGTGCCCTCATCTACCGGTTCATCCTGATCCGGGTCAGGGGCATGGCCATCTCGGAGATTATCGCCTCCTACGCCATCGGGCTCGCCATCCTGGAGGGATTCCGGTGGTGGGGATTCAAGGGGACGGGGTATACCCTGCCCGTATTCATTGAAGGCACCTTTTTCATCGCAGGCATCCCCGTGGATTATCATCGAATGCTCGTCGTCATCTTAGGCGCGGCCGTGGTCGCTTTTCTCTGGCTGTTCACCCGTTATACGAGGCTCGGTCTGGCCCTGAGGGGAATGGCCCAGGATGAACGGGCCGCCCTGATGCTCGGGATCGATTCGGATTTCATGGCCGTCGTGGCCATGGCCTTCGGTGCCGTACTCGCCGGGCTGGCCGCGATCCTTCTGCTTCCCTTAGGCAATATCATCGTGGAAGCGGGCTACAATAAGCTGATTCTCGCCATAGCCGTCTGCATCGTGGGCGGTCTCGGAAGCTGGATGGGGGCCGTGCTTGCCGCCTTCCTCATTGGCTTCGCCCAGATATTGACGGAGGTCTATCTGGGGTCCCATTTTCAGATGGTCGTGGCCCTGCTCGCGATTATTATCACCCTGATCGTCCGCCCTTCCGGACTTTTCGGTCGACAGAAAGAGCTGGAAGAGAGGGTATAAAGGTGAATTCGGAACAACGTCGAAAGGAAAGACTGGACAGGGGCATTAAGGTGCGTTCCGACAGTCTCTATGCCCTCATGTCATGGAGGGAACTGTCCTACCTGACCCTTCCGAGGCTGATTCTCATCGCGGGGATGCTCATCCTTCCCCTGGTCATGCCGAGTATGTACTGGCAGCGGGTTATTACGATCGTATGCATCTATTCGCTCCTGGCCCTCAATTTCGATTTCCTGGCCCATTTTCTGGGTCTGGTATCCCTCGGGGGCGCCTTTTTCATCGGTGTGGGAGGCTATCTGGCGGCCATTCTGAACAGCGCGGCCGGGTGGCCTCCCCTTTTTTCCATACCGGCGGCAACCATTCTCGGTGCGCTGTTCTGTACGGTGGTACTGCTCCCATGCCTTCCCTTGCGGGGGGTCTATTTCGCCATTGTAACCCTCATGTACCCGCTCTTCCTCACGCGTCTTATTGAAGCCTTGAATATCTTCGGCGGGACCGAGGGAATCATGGGCCTGGACAGTTTCCCGAACCCGTGGATTGAACGGTATTTCATCATTCTGATGGTCCTCCTTTTCCTTTTCGGGATGAGACGGCTGGTCAACACGGACCTCGGTCTTGTCTTCCGCGCCGTCAAGGACAATGACCAGGCGGTAAAGGCATCCGGGATGAGCATCACCTACTACAAAGCGGTGGGCGTTTTTATCGCCTCCGTTATGGGCTGCCTCGGCGGTGCCTGCCTGGTGCACATCTACATGTGGGCCGGCATGTCCTTGTTCGCCCTGGACTTTTCCATTCTTCCCATTGCGGCTACCGTGATCGGCGGGGGCGGCACGCTGGTGGGGCCGGTACTGGGATGTTTGATCCTTGTCCCCGTATCGGAGCTCCTGAGGGAGTTCGGGACCCTGCGAATCGTGTTTTATGCCCTTATCCTCGTGGGGTTCATTATCCTCCGGAGCGAAGGGATTATGGTCTTCGGCAGCAGAAAATATCACCAGTTTGAAAGGTGGGTCAAGGTATGAAGGATGCACCGATCCTTGAAGTCAAAGAGGTCACCAAGACCTTCGGTGGTATCCTCGCCCTCAACAGGGTAAGCTTCCATATCCATGAGGGAGAGATCCTGGGAATCATCGGCCCCAACGGTTCGGGGAAGACAACCCTGATAAACTGCATTACGGGATTCATCAGGATGACTTCCGGAAAGGTGTTTTTCAAGGAAAAGAATATCAGCGGCAGGGCCCCCCACCGGATAGCGGATATGGGACTGACGCGAACCTTTCAGGTTATGCGGCCCTATTACAGCCTGCCGGCCTACAAGAACCTGATCATTCCTTTGTTTTCTCCCAGGGCAAGAAGGACCGGGGGCTGGAGGGGCGGGGGAAAGCTCGGAGATCGCAACACGGTCGGCATAGACATCCTGGAAGAGATAGGATTCGAGCGGGATTCCTTTGTCCCCTACAAGCTGGCCTCCAGCCTGCCGACGGGCTATCTCAAACGGCTGGAACTCGCAAGATGTCTGGCATTGAAGCCGGACATGATCCTTTGCGACGAGATCTTTTCCGGCCTGAGCGCCAGTGAAATCGCCAGTATGGTGCCGCTCATCGAAAGGCTCCAGATGGAGGGGATTACCCTCATCATGATCGAGCATCGATTAAGGGAGCTTTTCCGGGTGGCCGGCCGGGTGATGGTGCTGAATTTCGGCGAAAAGATCATGGAAGGGACCTCGGATGAAGTCATGGCGAGTGAAGAGGTCAAAAAGGCCTACTTCGGATCGGAAGAGGTGGAGGAGGTCATGAGCTATGCTTGAGGCGACCGATCTCATGGTCTTTTACGAGAATATGCTGGCCCTCAACAATATCCGCATCCGGTGCCGGGAGAATCAGATCATCGGCGTATTCGGGGCCAATAGCGCCGGAAAGTCCACGCTCATGTACACGCTGTCCGGCATCATGGAGGATATACGGAAAAAGGAGGACATGGCGGGAGGTGAGCGGATTACCGTTCTGGGCCGGATCTCCTACCGGGGGGAGGATATCACGGGGCTGACGCCGAGCCGGCGGGCAAGGAAAGGCATCATCCTCTGCCCGGAGCGGAGACGGATCTTTTCCGAAAGCAGCGTGCTGGAAAACCTTCGCATAGGCGGCTATCTCGCGAAACCCTCACAGGCGAAGGATACGCTCGATTATGTGTTCAGGCTTTTTCCGGCGCTGCTGAATCTGAAAAAAAGGCTCGGGGGTTTTTTAAGCGGAGGGGAGCAGCAGATGCTGGCTATCGGCCGGGCCCTGATGGCCCAGCCGCAAATGCTCCTCCTTGATGAGCCGCTGATGGGGCTGAGCCCGTTTATTCAGGCCACCCTGGTCAAGGCGGTCGGAGAGATACGCGAGGAGAGAGGGATATCCATTATCGTGACCGAGCAGTATGCCCGGCCGGTCATTCCCATTGTGGACTATGCGTTCATTCTGGAAAACGGGGCCGCCGTGATGGAGGGGGATCGTGAAGAAATGTTAGGCAATCCCGATATCCGGTCCGCCTATTTCGGTATTTAGGAGATTAGGGATGAAAACAGGCAAGTGGTCACATAGCCTATGAAAGAGACCGGGACGACATTGGAAGAGGAACTGACCTTTACCCGGTTCGACGGGATGTGCGAACGATATCCGGACCGGACGGCCGTGGTCTATCTGGGCGAGCATTTTTCCTACGGCCGTCTGCAGGATCTGAGCCTGCGGTTCGCCGGCGCGCTCGAGGGCATGGGTGTCAAAAAGGGCGATCGCGTCATGATCTATATCTCCAACAGCATCCAGTGGCTCATCTCCTTTTTTGGCATTCAGAAGATCGGGGCCGTCATCGTGCCGGTCGCTCCCATCTATACATCCTATGAGATCGAATACATGATCGACGACTCGGGCGCGGAGACGATCATCTGCCTGGATACCAATTTCTGCTACGTTCAGGACGTCCTGCATAAAACGGTCCTGAAACGGGTTATCGTCACCACCCTGGCCGAACTGCTTCCCTTCTGGAAGCGCTATCTCGGGATCCTTTTCGATAAGGTCCCTTCCGGCAAGGTGGAGTGGGGTCCGGAGGTCCATTCCTTCAGGTCCCTTCTGAAGCAGCCAACCCTGAAAACCAGGGTGGACATCGATCCCTGGCAGGACCTTTCCTATATTCTCTATACTGGCGGGACCACCGGTTTTCCAAAAGGGGTTCCGGGCAATCATATCGGGATGACGTCCTATGTGAATGACGTCACCGAAGAGGTGGCTGGTGACCATCTCAAGGAAGGAGAAGATGTCTATATTGCCGTGAATCCCCTGTTTCACATCATGGCCATGGGCCTCTGTATGGCGGTTGGTCTCAACAAGGGCAATACCGTTCTGCTCATGCCCGTCCCCCAGGTTGACGCCATCATGGAGACCATTGAACGCTTCGGTGCGAGATGGTTTCTCGGTGTCCCGGCCCTCTACAGGATGATTCTTGAGAACGACCGTCTCGAAAAGTATGATCTCGGCTCCCTCACCTATTGCTATTGCGGCGGGGACGTCCTCCCGGTTGAAGTCTTCAACCGGTGGAAGGAGCGGTTCGGCATCCCGATCTATCAGGTCTATGGTTCAACTGAGGCGGGTCATGTAGCGTATAGCCGGATCGAGAAGGAGCCCAAACCGACCACCATAGGAAAGCCCCTCAAGAGCCGGGAATGTATCGTGGTTGACGCGGAAACCCTGGCACCCGTGACTACCGGGGAGACCGGGGAGCTTCTTGTGACATCACCCTATACCCTGAAGGAGTACTGGAACAAACCGGAGGAAACGGAAAAGGCCTATGTGGAAATCAACGGCAGGGTCTTTTACAGGATGGGAGATTTCGTGAGCCAGGACAGTGACGGCCAGCTCGTCTATATGGAGCGCTCGGCCGATATCATCAAGCACAAGGCCTACCGGGTTTCCGCCTCGGAGGTTGAAGCGGTTTTACAGGACCATCCCACGGTGATCGGTGCGTGCGTGGTCGGGATTCCCGACAGGAAGGTCGGTGAAAGGATCAAGGCGATTGTCGTCCTGAAGGAGGATGCACGGGGCGTGGGCGGAGCGGATCTGCTCAAATGGTGCCGTGAAAGGCTGGCTTCATACAAGGTCCCAAGTTATATTGAATTTCGGGACATGCTGCCCAAGTCCAAGGTCGGGAAGCTGCTCAGGAGAGAGATTCGGGATGAGGAACGGCGGCGAATGTCCAAGAAAAAAGAATGAAACAGAATATAAAAAAGGAGCATTGGCGATGGATATTATCAAGGCGATCATGGAGAGAAGAAGTTGCAGGGATTTTTTATCCGAACCCATAGAAGAGGAAATCATTGAAAAGATCCTCGGGGCCGCCGTATGGGCCCCTTCTCCCCTGAACATGCAGCCCTGGCGGTTCAGGGTGATCATGAA
>CAYTUL010000072.1:0-11389 GCA_964441135.1 uncultured Desulfobacteraceae bacterium
CCTGGGAACGGATACAGGCCAGCGTGGAAGTGGAGGTGGATATCGATTTTGATCATCCCCAGATCAATGCGGTACCGGGTTTTACTCGTATGCTTTTGAGTGCCCACAGGAAACGTCACGGCAGCAACCCGGTTCACGCGGTACTTCTTGCGGAGACGGAAACCCTCGATGTGGTCCTGGAGAATAAAAACTTCGTGGACCATCTCAACACCTTGGACGGGGTGAAGGCCTCCCTTGCCAGTCCAGGGCACCTTTCCCTGGTCCAGGGGAAAGTCTGCTGTAATGGAGAAGAGGCCACGGTGATTTTTATGGATTTTAATATGGATGTCCTGATCAAGATGGCAAAGGACGAAGACATCAACCCCATAAAAGAGGCCATCCGGCAGGGCATTCTGGTAAATCCCCGCGGTATGGAACCCCTTGGCGCCAAGACCCTGTTTGAGGCCATCACAGACCGGTACAGGGACCAATTGCGTGAAGAAACCACCTCCCATACACCCTGGACACGACAATTCCACCGTAGAAGCACGACCAATCCTGAGGGCGAACCCATTGATGATCTGGTTGCCTGGGCAAAGGAAAATTGGGAGAATCTCGTTCTGAAACCCGCACACGGGTACTCCGGGCACGGAATATTTGTAGGGTTTAAAGAAGGGGATCCCGAGGAAAAAATCGAGACCGCCCTGAATTCGGGGGACTACATTCTTCAGAAGCTTGTTCCCCTGGAACTATGGTCGGAACGGAGCGTATGGACCGCACAGGAAACGCAATCTCTCATTCTCAAGGAATGGCAGACGGACTTCCGGTGTTTTATAACGGATGAGGGACTCCAGGGATTCCTCGCGCGATTCGGAGGGGTGCCGACCAATGTTGGATCGGGGGGAGGGATACAACCGATAGCCGTTTTACAATCGCCTATGGCACCAGGGAAGGCGGTGGATCTTATAAATCAATCCCTATTCAAGCTGGGCTATGACACCTTTTCACAGATCCGGGAGGAGATAGACAGGGAGGCCGTAGAGATGGGGTTCACCTACCTCCTCGGACCCATTAAGATCATGCCCAGACCCAGATTATTGACGGATACGCACATTCATGAACTTCAGGGGTACGCTCAAAGTATCTGGCATGACGCCATAAGACTCGAGGGTCTCTGGCGAGAGGGAAAGCTGGATGATCTGGTGGAAATCGGTGGAGAGGAAAAGAAACTGGCCCAAATCCAGCCTTGGCGGGGAAGCCCGGCTCTCATGGTTTCAGACGGTTTGTTCAGTTTTGGATCGGATTTGATGAAGGGGAGGGAATAGGGTGTCGAGATGATACATTCGGAACGGGTTTCACCCAATGCCGAGCTTACACCGGAGTAGACGAGTAGACGGATAGGGGGACTGTCCATGGTAAAGGTCGATCCAGAATGGTGGAGAAAGATTTTTGACGGGATATACCTGGTAACTGACGCGCGATCCGTATGTGACCATGAATTAACGTGCCGGGAAGTCAATTTTCTCGAACATGTCCTTTCTTTAGACAGGTCCTGGCCTATCCTGGACCTTTGCGGGGGACAGGGGCGCCATTCCCTGGAGCTTTCCAGGAGGGGTTTCAGGGATGTGACGGTGCTGGATTATTCCGACTTTTTGATCAATCTCGGTAAGTGGAAAGTAGAGGAGGAAAATCTCGGAACCCGTTTTATTCAAGGAGACGCCCGGAAAACGGGCCTTCCTGATCAAAGCTATCGGATCGTGATTATTATGGCCAGTTCTTTCGGCTATTTCCCGGGTGAGGAGGAAAACGAAAAGATACTCCGGGAGTCCTTTCGGTTACTTAAACCTGGAGGCACCCTGTTGCTTGATCTTCCCAATCTGGATTTTATCCGCAGGCGTTTCAGGCCCCGGTCATGGCATGAAGCGGATAATGATATCGTGGTTTGCAGGCAAAGGAGAATGGAGGAAGAGATCCTCTACTGCAGGGAGATGGTCATCTCTAAAAGAGAAGGACTAATCAGGGATGTCGGATACTGCACTCGCCTTTACAGTAAAGAAAAGATATCCGGGATGTTATGTGACGCCGGGTTTCATTGGATCGATGTTCGGAAAGATTTTGTCTCCCATGGAAAGGGGGATGACTACGGATGCATGACGAATCGCATGATCGTTATCGCAGGAAAAGGATAATGAGAAATGATTCAACCTGATGGAAACAGGATGGACGACTATCTAATCAGCGATGAGGTCGTCAACTGGCGTGAATCAAAGGTTTTAACAAAAGCGCTTGAACTCACATCCGATCTGATGAGTGATCTTGAAAAGGCCCGCCGTCTGTTTTACTGGGTAAGGGATGAGATCCCCCACTCGGATGATATCGGATCTGAACGGGTTCCCTGTTCCGCGAGTGAGGTCCTCAAAGAGGGGACCGGGATATGCTACGCCAAGAGCCACCTCTTGGCCGCCCTGCTGAGGGCCAACCATATCCCCGCAGGCTTCTGCTATCAGGTACTAAGCCGTGATCCGCCCTTTAAAGGCTTTGCCCTTCATGGATTAAACGGGATCTACCTGTCCAGCCTTAAAAAGTGGATCAGAGTCGATTCGAGAGGAAACACCGGTGATATAGACGCACAATTCGGTATCGAAAGGGAGCGGCTCGCTTACACTGTGGACCCCGCGGCCGGTGAATTCATGGTTGAAACAGTGTTTGTTTCTCCTGCTCCGGTAGTCATCGAGGTGTTGCGGAAGTATACGACCCGGAGTGCACTGTGGCCGAATCTGCCTCATTCTCTGGAGTTGGAGGACCTAGATAACAATCGATGAACACGACGATAATATTTACAATATTATGAAACCTTTTTTTGAACCCCGATTGCTTGCCACTACCATTGGAAGTCTCCCTCACATGGACGAGTCTCTGGGTACGGAATTGATGTTTACGCACACTCCTGAACTCCCATCCTGGATACAGTTTCCGAAAAAGACTCCCGTTGAAAAAATGATGCGACAGTTTACCGAAGGCATACCCGCGTTAAAAGATGAAGGTGGCAGAGACTACATCGACAGCACCCAGGAGGATTTTACGGACTTGCTCACGGATTTTTATGAAAGATATCTGGCGGCGGCGGATGCAGGTGATGAAAGGGCTCTTGACAGTTTCGGAATTTCTGCTGAATACGCCGCCGGTTTCCATGAATATCTAATCCGGCTTCCGGACCATTTATCCAATCATGAAACCATCATGCTCAAAGGGCAGGTTACCGGCCCCATCACCCTCGGCGTGAACATTCTGGATTTTAACAGAAAATGCGCTTACTATGATGAACAGCTTCATGATATTATTCTTAAAACGGTCGAGATGAAAGCCCTGTGGCAGCTTACAAAAATAAAGCCCTTCGGACTACCCTGTATGATATTCCTGGATGAGCCTTCTCTTTTAGGCTTCGGAAAACAGGATTTCATTACCATAAGCCGTGAGGATGTCCTTTACGACATCAATCATGTTGTCAAGGCCCTTCATGATCAGGACGCCTTGGCCGGTGTCCATTGTGAAGAAAACACGGACTGGTCCCTTCTTATGGAAACGAATCTGAATATTCTAAGTTTTGACGCCTACGATCACCTGACGGCCATGACTTTGTATCCGGGGGAGCTGTCAGCTTTTTTCGATCGCGGGGGGATATTGGGGTGGGGGATTGTTCCCACATTAGATCTCGATGCCGCGGCTAAAGAAACCGTGCAATCTCTTATCGACCGCTTTGAATCGGGCGTTTCCAGATTTGAGGAGCTGGGGTTTGAACGGGATCTGATATTACGCAGGTCTCTGCTGACACCGAGCTGCGGAGCGGGTGGTGTACTGACGGAGTCCCTGGCGGAACGCGTTCTGGGGCTATTGAGAGATATTTCCGGGGAATTGCGTTTTCGTTATTTTTAAAGGTCTCTTTGCAGATTCTTTATGCCCGTTATTTTATCCCCGATTTTTCTAAGATCAGATTAATGAACTCATCCACAGCCGGGATTTTTCCAAGAATGGTATATATAATATCTATTTCACCTTTATCTTTTAATTTTGCGACTATAAAAAATGGGGTCGGGGGTGAGCCGACCATTTCATGAATCACAAGGTCCTCGTCCGGGAAGAGGGGAAATTTGACCTTGAAGGTTTTTTTGTAATAATCTACATAGTAAATATCGTCTTTTGCTCCGATACCGATCATTTTAATTTTATCCTTGAGCTTTGCATTTCTACTCAGAATGCGATAAAGCTTGTTTACGACGGGAGCCTCCCGTTGACACACCGCTCACCCGCTGTTAAATATCTGGATGATAACTACCTTCGCCTTGATATCATTGATTTGGAAGGTACCTTTTCCAGATAATCCAAGATATTTCAGGTATGATGGATCTTTCGGAATCGGAAGTACTATCTTGGGAAATGGGTCCCCGGCTTTTATCATTTTTTCACTCGCAAAAACATCCGTCTGGAACAGAAAGACAAACAAAATAACCAAGGTACAAATCACTTTATAGTCTCTCATTTGTTTTCTCCTGTCATTTCATTTTGGATACGATAACGATTCGAAACGTCCTGTTATGCCCGTTACCCGCAAATCGCATGCTACGGGAGGATAGAAATCCGAAAATGTTCCTCTATAGATGCGTATTCGTAACGCTTTAGCCTTTTGAAAAATGGTTAATAAAGAAGGGTGCTCGGGGATCTCTTGGACGGGGCGAACTTGATTCAGTGAGCCTTGAATTGCATACTTACATAGGTCGGCGGGCGGATAACTAAAACCATTCCACGCCGGAAGGAGACCTTCCCCTTACTAAAGGATCCCAAACCGCCCGCCTGGGTAGCAACCTAACGTTATCCTACTTCTGGAGGCTTTCGCCCCGGGAAAGAGATCGCTGAGCACCCAAGCTGTCGAATAGTTACGCGTATTCGTTATCATATAAATAAAAAAGTCTCAACCTCCTCACTATTTTTATTTGACTCGCCCTTCCCCTTTTCAGTATCCTTGATAAAAATAAGAGTCCATACTTTCCCGGACGCCAATGGCAATGGAGGGAGACAGGAATATGATAGCAAGGTTAATCGTATTCGGGATTATCGCACTCGTAGGTCTCGGCTGTTTCATCACGGCGATTATTTTCCTCACACAGGGACATACTGCGGAGTTGGTTACTCTCCTATTAGCCCCCTTATCGGGAATATGTCTTGCCATCGTGATGATCTTTACGAACCTTGATCTGAAAATCAACGTGTCGCTTTTCGTCAAGGATGGACGTGTATCCTTTAAAATCGCACAGGTCTAAAAGCTGATGATTTCCTGCCTGTGACTTGAAATGGGATGGGCATATTAACGGGAGGGGAATGAATAGGAGAGGCTTTACGCCTAATGAAAGGGATAGACTTATTTAATTTTCTTGAAGGTTAATTTTTTCCCTCCTGATAATGTTATTTCCAGGGTATCATCCTGAATCTTAGCGACAATGACCCCGCCCTTCCTGGTATTCAGTCTGATTTCATCCCCCTTGGGATACCAGGAAAAGGGTTCCTCATTATCTCCCACACGCCAGTAGCCCTCCCCTTCTTTTGTCAGTTCAATCTCGGACCTCATTTCCTTGTCGGCCTCTCCGGTTTGATAAACCCCTGCGTATTTTGCCTTCGAACTACAGGAAAAGGTAATAATCAGAAGAATACATAAAAAAAAGCACCCTAAGGAGTTTTTATATATCTTTTGATTTGCCATATTTCTCCTTCATAAAAGGCCGCTATTCCCTTTTCAGCGCCTTAATTTGCCCCCCTTGCGAAGAAGGAAGAGCCTGTCAAAGAAAAAGACCTGAATCGTGAAGAGTAGCCAGACCGTGTTCTTCCCTATCTTCATCCAGCTTACCGGTTCGCCGACCGTGTCATAACACCCGCAGGTGATGGGAGATCCGACGATAACGTTCAAACCGACGGCGATATTAAAACCTATGTAAAGTAAAATAATGAGAATGGCCGAGGCCCTGTTTCTCAGACCGATGATGATAAACAGGCCGGTAACCAGTTCCATCCAGGGGACAACCACCGCCAGGGCATTGACCAGGGGGTAAGGGAAAAGCCTGTAGGCAGCCAACACGTCGGCAAACTGGGCAGGATAAGGAATCTTGCTCATACTGGCATAGATGAAGTAATAGCCCACAAACAGCCGGAGTATGAGGGCCAGGTATTCACTCCCGATAATCTGTTTTATATAAGACCAACCCTTATTCATGGCCGGTTCCCTCCACTGGGTAACCCCTTCCCTTCCACGTATCCAACGCGAACCATCTGAGTGGCAGAAATTGATTCTTCCCCTTTAAAATTTCCACATTATCATGGCCGAACAGCTCCAACTGCCGGGCCACCTCCTCGTCATACTGGGCGCCGATGGACCGGCCATACACAACGATTGCCTTCTCAGGGTCTTCACTGGCCATGTACATGTAATTAATCGCGAAACTCGGTAAGGGCAGATTGATCGCCCCTTTGATATGGCTCTTGTCATAGAAATTGGAAGGTCTGGCGTCCACAAAGATGGTCTCGCCTTCATCGAATTTTTTCTTGGCGTTTTCTACATTCACCTTAGGGATCTCATCCTGATCAAAGAACCGGGGCAACACGCTGATCCGGTTGGGATTGGACAGATTGAAGATCGTGGCAAAGAACAGGACCACGATACCGATGAACACGAAATCAGAAACGCTTAACCGGGTTGTCCGATATTCCCGCTCCGTTTCCGCCAATATCCTCTTGTCATCCTTCTTGACCAGGTCGGATATGAATTTAATGCAGTTTTTATAAATATCCGGATTTTTTCTGAGAACCCCTTCAAACTCTTCCTTCGTAAGGACAAACAGATGGGTATCTTCGACAGCCTCAATAGTTGACGACCGGGGTTCATCGGTAAGGAGGGCCATCTCACCGAAGCTGTCTCCGGGACCCAGCCAGTTCAAGGTCGTCTCAACGCCGTTCTCTCCACTGAGGAAAACCCTGATTCTGCCCGAATGAACGATATAAAAACAGTCACCGGGATCACCTTCCCGAAAAAGAATGGTGTCTGCAGAAACCCTCTTATCCTTCAGGACAACCGCTATCTCCTTTAGCTGATCTTCCGGGACCTGCCTGAAGATCTCAGTCTCTGCAAGCCTGCTTACTTTTTCATTTTTATCGGTCATTATTTTAGTAACGCTATAAGAATGATTTCGGATGGTTCCCGGTGATAAAGAAAAACTTTATTTTCCGTTGAAATTTAATATCATACTTTTTACTTACACAATATAAAATGAATTCATATCATATATTACAAAATAAAGTTTAATGTTTGGATGAGAAGTATAGTGAAACAGGACTTAAATGAAAAGTAAACCAATTGAGAAATTTCCTATATGCTTATCTTAATAAATGAAAAGTTTCAATATAAATATTTTAATTTGAACCTAAAGAAATGAAGTATATCACGGTCGCTCTTCCCGACCTGTCCGCTGTACAAAAGTTTGGCAGGCGGGCGGCGTATGAATGGGGCGCAAGGCATAAATCTTACACCTGAACTTTTTCCATTTCACATCTTGATAATCTCGTAAAAGTTATGGAAGCAGTCACTCCCGCGAAAGCGGGAGACCATAAGTACCCGAAATCACCGGATTCCCTTCCTTGCGGGGATGACAAAAAATGTGAATTTTTACTCTTTAGGAACGTATCCACCTTAATGGTTCCAGGTTGATCCAAAATCCATGACCATTACTGCCGATATGTGTATTTAATGGTGGATTTTGGCTCAGGGTATGATTCCTCCGCTTCGAAGGGCGGCCGTAATTGATGCGCCCACGACATCGACCACGGAAGTCCCGGCGTCAACCAGGATAGCGGCTCCTGTTGTAAATGACGAATCATCGCTCGCGAGGTAAGTACAAATGCCGGTGATCTCGGAGGGATCCCCGAAACGTTTCAGGGGGAGCTGGGCTGAAATCATTTCGAAGAAACGTTCATGTTCGATGCCTAACATCTCTCCAAACTGGCCGAATTCCTTCTCGGCCATGGCGGTCTTGATTCCCCCCGGGCACACGGCATTGCACCGGATTTTTTTTGGGCCGTAATCCAGGGCTGTCTGCTGGGTGAGCATAATGAGACCCGCCTTGGAGCTGCAGTAGGCAGGCATACCGGGCAGGCAACGCTTGCCTCCTACGGAGGCGATGTTGATGATGGACCCGCCGCCCCCCTCGACCATGTGGGGTATTACCGCCCTCATAAGCAGAAACGGGCCGGTCAGGTTTACGGCGATAACCTCCCGCCAGACCTCCGGATCCAGATCAGCGACCGATCCATTGGTACTGATCGCGGCATTATTCACGAGTACATCGATCTTGCCACCGAAATCACGCGTGGCCTCCACCATGCGCTCCGCATCCGCGTCCTTGGAGGTATCCCCCGAACATGTGGTGATCATACCTGAAGTGAGTGTTTTAGCGACCTCATCAAGCTTTTCTTGACGGCGACCGGTTATACAGACCTTTGCTCCTTCCGTAACAAACCGAGTGGCGATCGCGGCACCGATGCCGGTACCTCCTCCTGTGACAAGTGCGACTTTTCCTTCTAATTTCATTTCCTTTTCTCCTTTACCTAATCAAAAAAACAGAAATATTCTCAAGGTCTGAGCAATAATCCATGGAATAAAAATATTCCATCGTGTTTCTTGTTTGTCAATAAAAACCTTCCCCCCTGTCATATGTGCTTTTTCCTCTATACTTGCAAGACCGATTTCCCTATACTTCCCAAGTAAAATCGAACACGGATTATTACCGGTAAAAGGGACTTTTGACAGATGCACAGGTTGTTCTTTTAGTCGGAACCGAAAGGAGGTTGACAATGGCGAAAAAATGCGGAGAAAAAGTCTTCACCAGGATGAAGGATATCGTGGATCCGGTCCATACCGCTCTGTTGGTATGGGATGTCCAGAACGCCCTATTCGATCGTATCTTTAACAAGGGAGACTTTTTAAAAAATCTGAAAACGATGATTGAAAAAGTAAGAAGTATCCAAATCCCTATCTTGTACGCCAGAATTGAGCCCCTGCCCATGGAGTACGAATCCGCTTTCAGGAAATACATGTTCATGAAACGGCTCGGGATTGAAGACCCCGAAAAACTTCCCCAGTTTATTGTCCCGGGTACGCCGCCGGCAGAAATTCATGACGAAATATCTCCACAGGAAGGGGATATCGTTTTAGACAAACATACGGCCAGCATTTTTATCGGGACCCCATTTGAGAGGATGATGCGTCAGAGAGGCGTAAAGACGATCCTTTTTACGGGAATATCCACGGAAATGGGTATCGCGTCAAGCGCCAGGGATTCCGCCAACAGGGGATTTTATACCGTTGTGGTTGAAGATTGCGTATCATCCGGAGACCGGGAGATGCACGAGTTGACCCTCAAGGTCCTGGAACGTGTGTGTATTGTTCTGAAGTCGGAGGAACTGATGAAGGAGTGGGAATAGTCCGGACCTCGTAGCTTTAGCCGTGCCCGAGGAAACGGGCGCCTCCGTGATCGCAGGCCTGGCCCGTTCCGATTCCCTAACTGCCGCGGGGCGATTTGAGGACGCGATATCCGAATGTTCGAGGGTATATGAGGCTGGGCTAAAGGGTTTTGATGGTTTATAGGTAAGGACTCTTCTCTTTTGATGTATCTACCCGAAATAACAACTTAAATCCATATTATTTGATTTAAATCTTGCATGATATTCCTTTAATACACGATGGCAAACTGGATAATACCGGTTTTTCTTGACATCTCATGTTTTGACATGTTTATCCTCAAAATAGTATGCGAGATCCCATTCTCTCATGATCTCCTTTCTCCTGAGCCGAGTCTCCATGACAATCGATTCCATTCTGAAGTAATGAATCTTTATTGGATCAATGGGACCTGGATGAATTGGATAAGATCACTTTGCTTAATTGATCCTTTGGAGTATCCGGGAAACGTCATCGAATTTGCAAATCTTCCCCTTCGACGGCTTTCTGAAGACGCTCATCAAAAGTCAGCAAGTGCAATTCCGGAAGTTGACTCTGAAGGCTCTTTGCCGTTGCTAAATGCCACAAATCGGCCCCACGCAAAGGCCATTTGCCGGAAAGTGACTGAACAACCTTCCAATCGGGCCATGCCGTTAGCCGCCGCCAAGGCCCATCCGTGAGTACTTCAAAGGTCGTCTGAATCGAGCCATCAGCTAAAACACCTTCTCTTTCAAATCTGGCCATCACCGCACATACTTCCGCGTGACTCAGCGTCGACATGAGGTGAATTCCCTTACTATGAACCAGCTTCCTTGCCGGTTCACTGTGGCTGTCTGCAAAAAGAACGGATAGAATCGCCGAGGCATCCCAATAGATCACCTGATCCGGTTCATCGGCCGCCATCCCTGTCCTCTCGAAGATAGCGCTGGGCCAGACCATTGGCTATTGAAATGGGAAGAGGTATTTTCTTCGGTTTTTTTTTCATGTCGGGTTCTATTACACCTTTGTTTTCCAATTTCTGTATTCGTGCCTCCAAAGGGAGACTCTTTTCAGGGATAGGGACGATTTTTCCCACAGGCTGTCCATGTTCGGTCAAGATAATCTCTTTGCCCTGTTTGACCATTTTAAGCAGCCGACTCAAATGGATCTTGGCTTCTCTTATGCCTATACTTGTGGATTCCATAATGTTTGCCTAAAAGTGGTTGATATGATCATATAATATTGTAACCACAGTAACCACAATTACTAAAAATGTCAACTGCCGAATTCGGAAAAAAGGTAATATAATGGGGATCGTGGATCAATTGGAAAGGTCGTAAGCCTCTTATTTATTAGTCCCATTAATCGCTTGAAGGAGTCCCACTTTCCTTTTGTAACAGGCGATAGATTTCTTTGTATATTCGCTCCCGCGATCCAATTATTTTTTGAAAGCCGACGCGAGATTTCGATCAAAGGTCATCAGTTCATGGATGTTATGTAATTGACACACGGACAGGTGTAACAAGTCCCTCGCGGTGAGGGAAGGATTCCCGGATATCAGATGTCGAGCATATATGACCGTATCGGAATCAATGGGGATTATCCTATCGACCCCCTGCGTGGACAATTCAAGGGCCGCATCAAGGGTTTCCATACGTCCCACGGGCAGATAGACATGAATCAACTCCTGCAGGACCTCCGCCGAGGTCACCAGCCTCTTTCCTTCTTCATTGGCCCGTAAAAAGAAACCCTGCGCTTCATCCCTCAAAGGATGGGGCCTGCCTACAGCGAAAATGAATACATTGCTGTCCACAAAGATCATGGCCCGTTATTTCCCTTTAACCCGTCCTGGATCAGTTGCTTATGCTCTTCCCAGTCCGGTTCCCTTCCCTGTTC
>CAYTUL010000073.1:0-11384 GCA_964441135.1 uncultured Desulfobacteraceae bacterium
CATGATTATGTCAAAGAACACCGGCTTCCAAATTTCGATTTTTGGGAAGCCCTATAACAAGTTATTCTATAGTCTTATCTGACAAATCTATTTGTAAGTTTTTTATCCTTTCATTTAACCATGTTGACAGATACTATGTAAATTCCTTAGTCAACCTTTGATATAATTGAAGAAATTATAATAATTCTACCAAAAAAGGATTATATGAAAAAGACTAAAGTAACTCTACGCAAGGATGATAACAAAAAAGGGCAGATATTACCTCCATTATGTATGTTCTAAGTGGTTGATTATAAAATGTTTCTATTTCCTTGGTGCGTTTTCATGAAACATGATAGCATTCCACTGGCTTTTCAAGTGATGGAGACCGGGTATGATTTGATCGTCTCTTTAATATGTTGTGGATAAATCCTTTTGGAAACCACGTCCTGTTTTACTGGGAAGTAGTTTGGGGGCAATGTTTGGGTTTACAGAGAGTGGCGAATTGAAATTCAAAGAAAACGCATAATAGGGCAAATTAGCCGGCGCAAAAGGCTGCGCGGTTGTTTTGCAATGTTAAGGAGGATCTTATGAATGTAAATCGAAGATATGATCCCACGGTTGAAGAACTGGCATCGATTTATCCTCGTTTGGATGTTTCCGATCCAGCCGGGGCAAGAAATGCGGTCAAGGAATTTTTTGATGCTATGGCAGCTAACGGCGTCGAACGGCCTACCGACGATCGCATCGAGGAAATTGAGCGAACGATCCCGGGTCCAGACGGCGCACCAGATGTGAAGATTCGTATCTATATGCCTAAAGACCGGAAAGGACCAGGACCAGGCTTTGTTAATTTCCATGGTGGCGGATTCATTTTAGGCGATTTAGAGATGGAGCATCCACGCTGTCTAATTATGGCGGCGGAAGGTGGGGCAGTATCTGTCGGCGTTGATTATCGACTTGCCCCTGAAAACCCTTTTCCAGACGGCGTTGAAGATTGTTATGCAGCCCTGCAGTGGGTAGTGGCCAACGCATCAGACCTGAAGATCGATCCAGCTAAAGTCGCGATCGGCGGTGGCAGCGCTGGGGGTAACCTGACTGCTGCTGTTACGTTGATGGCGCGGGATCGCGGCGGTCCCCAGGTGGCGTTTCAAATGCTTTTTTATCCTGTCATCGATGACCGGTGTGAAACACCATCAATGAAAGATGGCGCAGGTCTGTACATTTGGGATTATCAGAACTCCCTTGATATGTGGAACCAGTACATCGGCAAAGACCGCAAAAATGTATCGCCCTACGCGGCTCCCGCGCGTGCACAAGTTTTATCAAGCTTGCCACCCGCTTATGTGATGACCTGTGAACACGATCCACTGCGTGACGAAGGAATAATCTACGCGATGCGACTTATGGCAGCGGGTGTGCAGGTCGAACTGCACAACTATCCGGGCACTGTACACAGCTTTGACTTCTTTACGCCGTCAGAGATCTCAACGCGTGCGGTGAATGATGCTGTCGAGGCGTTTAAACGAGCGATGAGGAGCTAAATTGTTAAGAATTAACAGGGTCGCAACATTCAATTCCCTATTTGGAGGCCGTGCCATGCCGCTTAAGCCCTTTATTTTCTTGACTCTTTTCATATTATTGTTCAATACCGGCTGTCAAAAACCTCGCGAAAAAACTTCTTCGAAGTCATCCCAATCCATCGGAGACATGAAACTCTACTCATTTTCTGCCGATGATCAGTTTTATATAGGGGAGGCACAGCCTTTTGTCCTGCCTCCGGATAGCTCACTCAAAGAGGCTCTCATAAGCCTCGGGCAGTACCTCTCCGAAACCTATTTTGCCAGGGCCTACGATAACAGGATCACCCATATTCGCTTTGAAATCATGGACATACAAGAGATGCCAATTGATTCCGGTTCTCTCAAAATCGCGATTATTAACATGGTCGACAGGGATCATTTCGCAATGAAACAATTTTTTCAAGGGTCTACGGGAGGGCAAACGACCTTTTCCATCCTTGGGGCCACATTTATGCAGCCCCACCTGGAGCATCCTCTCTTAGATGGTCTGGTTTTTCTTTATAATGGAGAAATATTGCCCGAGTTGGATCATATCAATTTATCGGGCATCCTGACCCCAAGATTAGTCCGTTTTGCGGCGAAGCGGGCGATATACCACACCAATACGAAAACCGCCCATTCAAATGGGGAATGGAAGGGATTTTTCGCTATGTAACACACATACCGACCGGATGTGCCGAAAGAACTTCCTTTATATTTAAGGCAGGGTTTTTTCACTTATGATTACGTGAAAAGGCAGATTTTACAATCTCTGGCGTACTTAAGAAATTCTTCCGCGGTCCAGACGATCACCCCGTCAATAAGTTTATTCTCATTAATTTCCATCATATCTACGGTCATCTTGCAGGCGATCAGTTCCACACCTTCTATTTGAGCCATTTCCTGCAGTTCGCTAAGGCTGGGGATATTGGCCTTATCGATTTTCTTTTTCATGATACCCGTAGCGATAGTCGACATGCCGGGTATGGCTCCCATCACTCCCGGCGGGATAAATTTAGCCCTTTCAGCACCGCCTTTGAGCACCATATTCATGCCCATAAATGAATAGAATATCTTACTCTCCATACCCTGTCGCGCGGCGTTAATAGCCAGGACCAGAGATGGATACGCACCGTCTATGGTATCCTTTACACATATAAAAGCGGCCTTATCCTTTTTCTCATCCATTGATCCCTCTCCTTATGAATTAATGTTTGTTCAAATTGACACAATGAATATATTGGGTCTATCTCTCAGTTTGAATATCGGAATATTCGGAATTCCTGCTCCCGCTGTCCTTGGACCGGTGAATTTCATTTTTCGTAACTATTTAGTCCTTTTCAAAAGGCTAAAATGTTACCATTTTTCGAGTTTTGGATTTCCTAATCAGAAGTGCTTTTCAATGGCTCTAAATATATGAGTGGACCGGGTCTTGCTTCCGGTGAACCCGGCTTTTATAAGGAGAACCGTGGTTTCCGGACCTTCATAGGAAATCCTGATCCTGAACTCGGAGCCGTCTGCGAAGAAACCCTCCACGAACCCAGATAATCGGTCTACCTTGCTTGTAGAAACTTTTAAACCCAAATCACCTAACCCTGCGAGGACGGCGTCATAAACGGGTTTTACATCCTTGTGGATTATTGTTTCCCAGTAATTCGGCATGGTTAAATTTCTTTTAAGCTTATATTTCTCCCCGGTTTTACTGCCCCCTACCGTCGCCTGACAGGCCATCAGGAAAATGATGAACAGAGACAGAATAACCCCTAAAATGAATTGTTTCCAATACGCGATCATCTCACCCTCCTTTATGATTCATGTTCATCCGAATATAGCCTTTTTCGGATTCGCACCCATGAGCTATTAACATTCGATCCTATTCTTTTAAACATCTCTCATTTTAATAAGGGAAGGATCATAATCTTCTACTTTTTCGTAACCTAAAAGATTCAGCAAGGTGGACGCCACATTCGACAGACCCGGATCCCTGGGAGGTGCTATTCTGTATTCTCCTCCAAAATCCGGATCATAAATGACAAAGGGGACAGGATTAAGGCTATGGGCGGTCCTTATCTTTTTGCCCCCGGCCTTATCCATCGTGAACATGACGTCCGCATTACCATGGTCGGCTGTAACCACGGCGATACCACGAATTTCCTCAATGACATCCAATAGATCTTGAATGCAACGGTCAACGGTCTCCACGGCGATAATTGTTGCCTCCATATTCCCTGTGTGGCCGACCATGTCGCCGTTTGCAAAATTCAGCCTGCCAAATCGATATTCATCCCCTTTCAGCATATCGATGGCCCTGTTTTTTATCTCGACGGCCTTCATTTTCGGGGCCTTATCAAATTCAATCCTGTCGCTGGGAATCTCCACATAGGTCTCGAGTGTTTTGTCAATATATCCAGATCGATTTCCATTCCAAAAGTAAGTCACGTGGCCATACTTCTGGGTTTCCGAGATGGCGAAGGACTTAATTTTTTCTGCGCAGAGATATTCGCTGATCGTGCGGTCAATGGAGGGCGGTTGTACAAGAAAGTGAGGAGGAATATGTGTATCACCGTCATACTCCATCATCCCTGCATACAGGATCTCCGGGAGAGGCCCCCTGTCGAATTCGGAGAAGTCCTTTTCCGTAAAGGCCCTGGATATCTCTATGGCCCTGTCACCCCTGAAGTTAAAAAGATGACCGTGTCCCCGTCTGTAATAGGGCCGGTTGGCTTATCCGCATTATCAATGATAACAAAAGGGTCCAGGTACTGATCCGTAATTTCCGGGTCCTCATCGTACATTGTCTTTATAGCACCGGCCGCCGACTTGAAATATCGCCCCTTCCCGAGCACATGGGCCTCCCAGCCTCTTTTAACGATATTCCAGTCGGCATTGTAGCGATCCATTGTAACCTTCATACGGCCCCCGCCCGACGCTATACAATAATCCAGGCCCTTTTCCGCCTTGATCCTGTCCAGCCTGTCCTGGGTAGGCTGGATATAATCCAGTGCGGTCCTTTCCCCTACATCCCGGCCGTCAAGGAGGGCATGAACACGCACCTTTCCAATTCCGGTTTCCGCGCATTTGTCAAGCATTACATAAAGCTGGTCAATATGGGAATGGACATTTCCATCGGAAAGCAGGCCGATGAAATGGACCGTTCCGCCGTTTTTTGCACGGCGGACAATCTTATGCCAGAGATTCGACTGAAATATCTTTCCCGTTTCCAGCGCGCTGTTGACCAGGCGAGCCCCCTGATCGAATATTCTTCCGGCACCTAAGGCATTATGCCCGACTTCGCTATTTCCCATGTCTTTATCCGTCGGCAGACCCACTGAAGTGCCATGGGCCTTTATTTGCGTATACAGATCCAACTTGAACAATCGATCGAGGGTGGGCGTTTGGGCGAGATAAACCGCATTGCTTTCGTCGTTCTTTCCCAGGCCGATTCCATCCATTATGATCAGGAGAAGCGGGCCTTTTCTTCCATGAAAGGATTTTAGTTTCTTCAGTTTCAACGGCATTACAGATCTCCGGTTTGATATCCTCCAGATCTTTTACCTTACATTTAAGGAGATGGTCAAGAGAAGAAAGAGTTGAAAAATCCTGTCTATCTGTCATATAAATAGGTATCTTTTGTCAATAAGCAATGCCCGGAAGGAGCTTTCGGCAGTCCGCGTTTCAGGGTCAACCAACGCGTTGTTATGAATCTAAAAACGAATATCTTCGGGTATGGGCCGATAGATCCGGTTTGAAAAGTCCGAGGAGTTTATAATGCCACAACATATCGTTATTATCGGGGCCGTGGCCCTTGGGCCCAAGGCCGCATGCAGATTCAAGAGGCTTGAACCGGAATCTAAGGTAACCATGATAGACCAAAGTGATATTATCTCCTACGGGGGATGCGGGATCCCCTATTACATTTCAGGGGATGTGAGCGATCCGGGACAGTTGCAGTCAACCAGTTTTAATATGCTCAGAGATGAGAAATTTTTCCGCGATGCGAAGGATATTCAAGTCCTGACAAACACGCGGGCTGAATCAATCGATCGGAAATTCAAAAGGATTGAGACCTTGAATGTTATCAACGGGGTTCGCACCATTCTGCCCTATGACAAATTGGTGTTAGCCACAGGTGCCAGGCCTAAAAGTCTTTCAATCCCCGGTTCGGATCTTGAGGGAGTATTCAGCATATCTAATATGAACGAAGCCATAACCATCAGGGAGTTAATTTCAGGCGGAAGGGTGGGCAGGGCCGTGATAATCGGTGCCGGGGCAATAGGCCTCGAAATGGCAGAGGCCGTAACAGACCTTTGGGGCATAGAGACCGCTATACTCGAGATCAGGGACCAAATACTCCCCGGCGTCCTTAGTCCCAATCTTGCATCCATGGCCAAGCGGCACATGGAGGAGCACGGAATTTCAATCCATCTTGCGGAAAAAGTCCAAAAAATTGAAGGTGATGGGCGTGTGGAAAGGGTTATCACAGATAAACGGGTCATTAGAGCCGACATGGTTATAACGGCAGTGGGCCTGGAACCGAACGCAGAAATTGCAAGGAGCGCCGGCCTGAATATATCCCCTTCCGAGGCGATTGTGGTGAATAAAAAGTTACAGACCTCGGACCCGGAAATCTACGCGGGTGGCGACTGCGTGGAAATAACAAACCTTATAACCGGAAAACCGGGTTATTTCCCCCTCGGTTCCCTGGCCAACAGGCAAGGCCGTGTGATCGGGACCAACCTGGCAGGAGGAGAAGCGAAGTTTGAAGGATCGGTCGGGAGCTTTGTTCTTAAGCTTTTCGATATATCTGTAGCGAGCACAGGCCTTTGTATTGACGTGGCAAGAAAAGAGGGATTTGATCCCATAAGCGCCTTTATTATACAGTTCGACAGGGCCCATTTCTTTCCCGAAAAGGACCTGATGTCCCTGGAACTTGTAGTGGAAAAGGGGACAAGAAGGATCCTGGGTATTCAGGGGATTGGAAATAGAGGTGAGGGAATGGTGGGCCGGATTGATGCCGTGGCCGCTGTATTAAAGTACCGCCCCACTACCGACGATATCAGCAATCTGGAATTAGCCTACTCCCCGCCCTTCTCCGCAGCGATGGACATTTTAAACGCCGTCAGCAACACCGCAGAAAATATTCTGGAAGGGAAAAACAGAATCATCGATGCAGATGAATTTTATAAACTGTGGCAGGACAGGGCGGAGAGTGACGATTTCTTTTTAGACTGTCGAGGGGCCGGCAATGCCGAACCCTTTGTCAAAAAGTACCCGCTCCGCTGGAAAAGCATACCCCAGGACGAGCTCAGGGCAAGAGCAGATGAGATTCCGGGGGATAAAAGGATATTGCTGATCTGCAACACGGGTGTACGTTCCTATGAAGCCCAGGTAACATTGGATAACATGGGGATACGGGATAGTTTTAACCTGCAGGGCGGAATGGCAGCCGTTAAAAAATTGGGTCTCGATATATAGGCCCCCTAAGAGTCTGTTAACCAAGGCAGGTTATATCGGTCTATAAGGTTTAGGGTATATGCGTTAAGCCCCGGGACGTGAGGCACGGCCTAAAAGACATGAAAAACGAGAAGATTTCAGAACTGTTACATCGTATTGAATCGGGTTATTCCCTGCCCTCCCTCTCCCCTGTCGCCCTCAAGCTTGTGGAGCTGGCTTCGGATGAGGAGTGCTCCGTGGATGACCTCGTCAGACTCATTGATAAGGATCCTTCCTTGGTCGTACGTCTCCTCAAACTGGCGAACAGCGCCTTTTTCGGCTCAACACATCACATCACCACACTGAATCAGGCGGTTATAAAAATCGGTTTTCACCGGTTAAGAGTCATGGCCCTGTCCATATCTCTCAGGGACACCTTCCCGATGGGTAAGGTCGGCCCCATAGACTATGAGAAATTCTGGAGATCGTCACTTTATCGTGCCCTTATTGCAAAATCCCTCGCTGAATACATTAAAAATACCAGACCGGAAGAGGCCTTTATCGCAGGGTTAATCCTGGAGATCGGTCTGCTTATATTTTTCGACCTCTTTATTAAGGACAAGGGGATTCAGATCGTTCTCGAACCTGAACCCCTCGAGGATCTTTTGGAATGGGAGAGGGATACCTATGGACTTGATCACCGCCAGGTCGGTGAAGCGGCCCTCAGGCACTGGAATTTTCCGGAAGAAATAGCTATATGCCAGCGGCTTTATCTGCACCTGGCTGAGGCGGACGGTGTACCCCCCATAGCAAAGCTTTGTGAGCTTGCCAGATCCCTTTCCTGCATACTATTTCTCGAAACCATGGAATTCGGCTCTATGTATAAAGAGGCGGAGAAAATTCTCGGAATAGATCAGGTTATCGTCAATGATATTCTCATCGATACTTTCCGGCAGGTGGAGGAAATAGCACAGAACCTGAATATGGAATTAGATAAAGAAAAGGATCTAATATCCATTATGGAGAGGGCCAATTCAGCCCTCGTAAAGATCTCCGAAAAAATAACGACCGTAAAAGATCCATCCCTTGAAAAACCCCTGCCTTCTTTCGAATCCCTATTCCAGGGTAGTGAGAACGTCGATACAACGCTTCAGGCCGTTGCCCATGAGATTCGCAATCCGTTGCTTGCAGTGGGAGGATTCGCTAAAAAATTGTCCGATTCCATTGATCCTTCATCAGAGGGAGGAAAATACGCCCAGATAATCCTTGAAGAGGCGGCAAGGCTGGAAAAGGTCCTTTCCCATATGATCAAACAAGAAAAATAGTGGAATTTTTGACGTTTTTAACAGAAACCTGACGCCCAGAATTGCATCCGGCTCATTCGTTTCAGATGTAAAAACCCTGCCAGGGCAGCCCCGGCAGGGTTTTAAGGGATTAGGAATGAAGCAAGGAGGGAGGCTCCATTTCCTGTTATTGTTATTTATAGCAATTTCCGTGCCAATATTTTTAGGCCTCTGAGATCTGAACCCCGCTTCCCGGGATCCGGGGATATTCGGAGGGCCGCCTTTTAAAAGATATCTTTAAGATACCTCTCTTTTTCGATGGATGTATAGGAAGATGCATCCGGCAGGCCCAGTGCCTTTCTCGCAAAATCCAGTACATTTTCGTAATGGAAGCGCAATTCCATTTTCTCGTAATACCTTTCCAGGACTCTCTTGGGTCTGTATTCTCTAAATTCACAGGGGATCGAGAGGAACGGAACATCCTTCCTCTCAAGTGTATGAAGGATATCGCATCCGTTATAGGAAATGAGTGGCCTGAAGACCGTATATCCTTCTTTCATGTTTAGGACAGGGTAAAAGCGTTGTGCCGTTTCAATGAATCTTTTACTCTTTTCCATGCCTTTCTTTTCATCAGATTTCTGAAAAATATCGGCAAGAATATGCTCAAGGGAATATCCCACAATATCCCAGAGGCTGAAATTTACGACTAAAACAAGCTCGCTTAAATCGGATATCTTCTCGGATACAAAGGTTTTCAGCAGATTTTTTCGTATCTTCTGACAGGACTGACATGGATTCTTTGTGTCCCTAATCTGTTCGTCTGTTTCTGGAACCTCATGCCATAGGATATTTACTCCCCGATTCATCCAGTAAGATTCTAACCTTTTTTTTTCCTTTGGCGTATACCGGTGAACCGGAAAGGCGCCGGCATGGGTTTCAAATTGAAAATGAAATTCGGCCGCGGCTTTTGAAAGAAAGTAAAGCGCGAGGGACGAATCCTTCCCCCCCGAAAACGAGATCAATACTCTCTTTTTTCCAAACATCTCCAAGATAGCCCGGTATGTGTTCCTCCATCCCGAGTAGCGGATCTCTTGCAGCATATGCGTTCCTATCTGTTTGGGTTTTCGATTATTATCCTGTTTGAATTCATCATCCGCTCCAGTTGCCCGACGCTTACATTTACCCCCAATCCCGGCCCGTCCAAAGGCCCGGCCCTGCCGCCATAGCCAAAAGTGACGTCTTCGAGTGTCGTATTTTCGGCCAACAGGAAACTGTCATAGGAACCGTCATAATAGGATGCGTCGCCGCATAAAAGGCACAGAGCCCTCCCGGCCGCGGACAGAATCCCCGATTCTCCCAATTGACAGCCGATTTGAAATAGTAGGCCGGCAGCCCTCAGGTGCTCCACAATCTTAAGGGACCTGCGCAAACCGCCGCATTTTGACATTCTGATGTTTATTATCCCATAATTCTTCTCATTGATGATCTTCTTTACGTCATTCATGGAGCACGCTATCTCATCGGCCATAAGGATTGAGCCATATTTTTTGACTTCCTCCGCAAATCCGGCTAATTCCGGATCATCCGGCGCCAAGGGCTGCTCAACGACCTTGATCCCGTACTTTTTGATCAATGGGATATGCCTGAATGCGAGATCCCTGCTCCAGCCTCCATTAACATCTATTCTTAAATCCACATGATCACCAAAGACCTTTCGGATGATCTCAAGCCTTTTTGCATTTTCCTCCAGCTCTTTACCCATTTTTAAACGCAGTTTATATATTCCCCGTTCTTTGATTAATGCACATAAACGCATGATCCTGTCCGCCGGAGCGATTGGGATCGCCGCACCGTAATGAACGGGTTGCCGAAAAAAATCCCGAGGGAAGAAATGGAGAATGGTATGATTCATGCTACTGGCTAAGGCGTCCAACAGAGATGATTCCAGGGCGCAGATTGCGGAGTTATGGTTTTTATTATCGGGAAGGCTCTCGATAAAATCCCACACCTGTGAAACGTCATCCAGATCCCAGGGAAATGAACTCTTCGACAGGAACGCGCCCAGACTATCAACAGTACCTTCCTGCGTCTCCCCTGTCACATAGGATCTCGGTGCGCCCTCCCCATAGCCTCTGATTTCCCCACCATGGATGATCGTTTCAACAACAATATTTTTCGTGAAGGATCTCTTTCGGAGTGAATGAGAAAACTCGACGGCAAAGGGAAGGTCAATTTTATATACATGAATGCTTGATATTCTCAAGGCTCAGCCCTTTTTTCAAAACCATCAACGTTTCAAAGGGATAGAAAGAATAAAGGTGCTTCCCTCATTCATTTTACTGCTCACCTCAATCGTGCCGCCATGTTCCTCCATATTTTGATGGGCTATAAAGAGACCGAGACCGGTTCCGTTGTTCATATTATGCTCATATTTCGTGGTGTAGTAGGGATCGAATATCTTCTCCATCCGATTATCGGGTATGCCTATCCCGTTGTCCTTTATCTCAACTCGAATGCTATCCTGCTTTTTCCCTTTGTTAAATTTTGTTAAAATTTCAACCTTCCCATTTTCAGGCGTAAACTCCACCGCGTTGGAAAGAATATTCAGGATAACCTGTTTCATTTTCTCCGAATCCATCCATATATGTACAATATCCGGGTCAAATTGCCGGAAAATTTTGACATTTTTTGCATTACTCTGCGGAGAAACAAGAAGAACCATTTTATCTATGAGACTGTGAAGATCCCCGTATTCAAATTTTGATTCTTTTGTTTTAACCATGCTCAAGAGCTCGGAGATCAGATCGTTTACCCGTTTTATTTCTTCTAATGCTATATTATAAAAGTAATCCCTGAATTCTTCGTCGTCGAATTTATCCGGGAGCATCTTTATGAATGAACTGATGGTCTCCATTGGATCCTTGATCTCATTGGCTAATCTGGCGGCCAGATTACCCAAAAACGAGAACTTTTCCGCCCTGCTCAGAAGCGTATAGGATCTTTCAAGATCAAGCATCTGTTTTTCCAATCTCTGATAATATCGCGCGTTTTCGATGGCAATGGCGATCTGGGGGGCAAAGATTTCAAGGGTTTCGCGGGTCTCCTTCGGGACACCTTGGTCACCAAC
>CAYTUL010000074.1:0-11308 GCA_964441135.1 uncultured Desulfobacteraceae bacterium
GGCCTCCTGGCCGTGGAGGAATGCGGGTGTCCTCCGAAGCCTCCTGACGTGCCGACTTGTCCCGCCATAGCCTTTGGCGACGGCGGAAGCTTTATGCGAAGGCGGTTGGCGAAGGAGGACTGGAGCTTCGGCGGGTTACGCCGCACTAAAGGAGTCATGGGCTCCTGCCCGTGGGGCTCCACATTTTGTTTGAGAAGTTGGTTTAACTATGATAGTTTTTTTACATGCCAAGACAGTCACGATTTCAAGGCTGTTAAGTACCTAAAGAGATAAATAGCATGAAGGCTACAATTTTAAATGGTTCGTTAAAAGACAATGGGGTCTCGGAAAACATTCACGAACTCATCAGGAATGAATTGGAGAGGAAGAATTGGGATGCAGAATCATTTATCCTTCGCCACATGAAAATAACTTATTGTATTGGCTGTTTTGGCTGCTGGATAGAGACGCCTGGGTCCTGTTTGATCAAGGACGATGCAATAGAGGTGGCAAGGGAATATATTAATAGCGACCTGGTTATTTTTATTACCCCAATAACCTTTGGTGGATATTCTTCCGAGTTAAAAAAAGCCTTAGATCGCCTGATTTGTCTAATTTCTCCCTTTTTTATGAGAATTGATGGAGAAGTGCATCACAAACCCCGCTATGAAAGGTATCCTAATTTAATCGGGATTGGCCTGCTCAATAATGAAGATATGGAAAGTGAAAGGATTTTTTCTACTCTTGTCGAGCGGAATGCAATCAATATGCATGCCCCTGTTCATAACTCACAGATCTTTTTATACAATCAAACATCAGAAGATATACGTCAGAAAATCCAGTCACTCTTTAGTAAAGTAATGTAAAAAATGAATAATAAAATCCTCCTGCTTATTGGTAGTGCCAAGAAGACACCGAGCACCTCGGAGTCGCTTGGAGACTACCTAACAGAAATGATGCGGATACAAGGTTTTGAAACTGAAAAACTTTTCCTTCACCGGGTTTATAATAAAGATAAAACATGTAAAGATTTGTTGGCATCTGTTGCTAATGCCGATATTGTTGTGCTTGCCTTTCCACTCTATGTGGATTCCTTACCTTCAATGTTAATTCGATGCCTTGAGCTGATCGCGCAGGATCGAAAATCAACACCGGTCCAAAAAAAACAACGGTTAACTGCCATTGTGAATTGTGGGTTTCCTGAAGCAAAACACAATAATACTGCAATCTCAATTTGCCGTTGTTTTGCAAGGGAGGCAAAATTTGAGTGGGCAGGAGGACTTGCACTTGGTGGTGGAGAGGCTATAAGTGGCAAACCTTTAGTAGAGGTAAAAGGCATGGCCCGAAACGTGATCAAGTCTCTTAAATTAGCCGCTACAGCACTCACAGAGGGTAAACCTATTCCTCCTGAAGCAATTGATCTTATGTCTAAGCCGCTTATTCCCGCGAGATTATATACCTTGATAGGAAACATTGGATGGCGGAGGCGTGCAAAAAAATATAACGAGCATAAGAACCTCTACAATAGACCCTATATAGCGATGGATTAATTTGGGAAATCTAAACTTGACAATCTTGTAAAAAGTCATAGAAACCGTCACTCCCGCGAAGGCGGGAGTCCAGAAATGCGTGAAACTACTGGATTCCCGCCTTCGCGGGAATGACAAAAAACGCGATTTTTGACTTTTTACGAATGGATCAAATTTTGATGAAAATAGAAATAAGGATATCTAATAACAATGTATAATGGTAATGATTTTATTGGGCTAATAGCACGAAATCTATATTTTTATTTGAGCAGAAATATAAATATAGGGCAAAATAATTAATTTTCGTAGTCATACAAATGAGAAAGCCAACTTTCGGTTAGGCTCCCTACCTGCCTTGACAGGTCACCCTGTTTCATCCCTACCGGAGATCCCAGGATTTGTTTTCTCGGGTGACTTACAACCGATTTCAGGCTGGGTGTTATACTCTTGCCTAAAATCATAGACGTCCCCTTTATATATGATTCATTTTCGGTACAGGTCCGCGTCGTTACTATAGCCCAGTTTTTCCCAGTAACCCTCATAGGGTTTATCTGAGAGCTCGATCCGGGTGACCCATTTTACCCATTTGTAGCCGAGCTTTGATTCGGCAACAACCTGGAAGGGGAATCCGCGCCTGGAATCCAGAACCCTGCCATTGATCTTGGCTCCCAGCATGGCATCGATTTTACTCACATAGTCATAAGTCAATGATGAGGAATACCCGTCGGAGGCGTAAAAAATGACGGTTTTGACCCCCTTTTGAATACCCGCCTTCTCAAAAAGATCTGCCAGACGAACACCTTCGAAAAGGAGGTGCTCATGCCATCCCTCCACACAGTACAGGGTAATTGCCCTTTTGACTTTAGGAAGTGAGAGCACTTCCTCGTAGGTCAGTGATTGCGGATTATCGACCAGACCCGTTATCGCAAGTCGATAGGTCTCGACATTCACCTTCTGTGGGCCCTTGATGGAGTTGTCGTATTCCCGATCAAATGGGTCTAAAGGTTTTCCTTCATACTCGCTGATCTCTGTTACGGAACCGCCTTCGGCGCTGAAAAGGGGTGTGTTACTCAGAAAGGAGATGAGGAAAGGAAGGGTACCTGCAAGCATTAAAATCAATGTCCTTTTATTTTTATGCGAATTACCCATGGTCATCTCCCTATTTGAGGTTGTTGGGGGTTTTCTTAAAATATATTACTGAAGTAAGAAAAATAAAGACCCACTCCCAAGTTCTTCATGCAGTTAAGCATGGTCGTTGATGCAGGGATTCAAATACTTTAAGATTGTCGATTCTTTGAAACTGAGCTATATTTTATTCGGATTTCATGATCTCTTTTTCAGGTAGCAGTAGAATATATTCCAAGATTTCTAAAGATGATTGTTAATTTGGGTTATGTCGTTACCTGGCTGATTCTCAAGTATTGTGATGCCAATAATAACAGGCCGAGGGGCATTGGTAAAGCAGATGAAGAAACACAATTAAAAACCCTTAAGAAGGAGAAAAAAATGGCTGAAACGAGATATGGTAAGTTTTTTTGCACTTATGAGCCCAAGCCTGAGGAGATAGAAATGGGCCGTACAGGCATTGTACGTGTGGACAATAATATGATAAAAGGGTGCAACTTCTATTGGGTTCACTGGAACCTCCCCCGATCTGGAGATATTCCTCCTGACATTTTAAAGGTAGGTCACCCGCCTCACATACACAAAGACCCAGAAATACTTATGTTGATAGGAACAGACCCAGATAATCCGACAGATTTGGGAGCGGAAGTCGAGATGCAAATGGGTGCAGAGAGGGAAAAACATATAATAACGAAGTCCACAGTGATTTTTATCCCGCCAAATTGTATACATTGTCCATACATCATTAAGAGGACCGACAGGCCATGGATATTTATAGAGATAAATCAAGGACCCGTGCACACCGAAAAACTGTTTCCACAAATATTGACCAAGGAAGAAAGGGATTCAGTAGATTGGACGCGATGGAAAGAGGAAGGTTATTGACACTAGGTGAAGTCATGCTAATAAATAATCGGTTTCGTTCTAAACTCTGTTTTCATCTAATTCAATGGAGGTCATAGTGGCTTACAAAGTTACCGAAAAATGCCTGAAATGCGGTGTCTGTTTGGAGAAATGCCCTGAAGGAGCAATTATCGAGGGCGAGAAGATTGTAGAATATGATGGCTTCATACTTCACCTCGTAAGCATTGACCCGGAGATATGTACTGATTGCGGAGTCTGTGTTTCTGAAGAATTCTGGTGTCCGGCCCAAGCCATTGTTAAGGCATAGCATCCTTGAGTGTAAGATGACAGCTTCCTCCTTCGTTAAAACTTCGGCGTGGCAAGATGGCTACGGTGTGTGACCCGCCCTTGATCAAAGATATAAAATGAAAAATGTGTCACGTGACACAATTGATATTTTGATGATCATTCGTAATCCATATATTTATGCATCCTTTTTACTGTATATGGGGGTATTCTAATGACTCTGAATGAAATTCATAAAGCCATCGAAAAGATTGGTTCGCTGACCTTAACGACTCTGGATGGCGGCACAATGCACAGCCGTATCATCAGCGTATGTGGGGGTGATGACGAAGGCATCTATTTTTTGACCATGGATGTCAAACCTTTTTACCGGCAATTGAAAAGGAATCCCCAGGTCGCCCTGTGTGGTATCTACCCTTCCAGTCAAAAGACAGGAAAGAACGCTCAGGGGCAACCTTATTTCGCCCCTGGCTATACCCTGCGTATCACCGGAGAGGCCCGCGAAATTCCCGAAAGTGAAGTTAAAGAAAAGGCTGCGGCCGGAAGCGAAGTCCATAAGTACTTTCTTGAAGATGCTACCCGGTACCCTGCTGAAAGGCTATTCTGTATCTTCAAAGGTAAAGGCGAAATTTTTGACTTCGATTTCGAGATGGAACATCGCGATCATAAACTTCTGCGCACCCGTTTCGCTTTTGGTGGCGAGACTTACAATGAGGCAGGTGCTCGCATCAACGCAGATGAGTGTATTGCCTGTGGCGAGTGTTTCGATGTGTGTACCTTTAAGGCGATTATTCCTGGCGATCCTTATAAAGTGAATGGTTCAAGATGTGATGATTGTGGAAGCTGTTTCCAGATTTGCCCTCAAGATGCGATTGAGCTTTCTAAAACGATCTAATGTAAAAAAGAAAGCATGTAATAACATTTAAAATTTCACACCCGCTTCGTTAGAGGCACAGAGTTCATAGAGAAAATCTTTCTTTAAAATTATAGGGGTCAGATACCTTCGAGAAGCTCTTCCAGCTTCTCCTCGGTAAGTGGGACGTGGTCAATGTCCGCTTCACTGATCACCGTCTTTTCCATCACTTTTTTTGTTTCCTGTAATTGACTGACTTTTTCCTCTATAGAATCCTTGGTAATAAAGCGGTATACAGTGACGGGGTTATCCTGTCCTATCCGGTAACACCTGTCGATGGCCTGATTCTCAACGGCAGGATTCCACCAGGGGTCGAGTAGAAAAACATAGCTTGCTTCGGTCAGATTAAGCCCCAGGCCACCTGCTTTGAGTGAAATAAAAAACACGCAAGGGGCATCATATCCCTGAAAATCTTCTATCACACCTTGTCGATCGATGGTTGATCCGTCAAGATAGAAACCGGCCAGCCTCTGAGATTTAAACGTACGACTTAGTAATTTCAGGTGTTCAGTAAACTGAGAAAAGATCAGGATCTTGTGCCCCTCGGCTAAAATCTCCTGGGCCGTGCTCAAGACCAGGCCATGCTTCCCACTGGTTAAGGTTGAATCCTGTTTATCGGCCAATACTAGGGCAGGATGGCAGGCGATCTGCCGTAAACGTAGCAGGAGGGTGAGTATGTGGATAGACATGGATTTTTCTGTTAGTCTTTTCTCACTTATTTCCCCTTTTCCCGCTGTAACCGCCTGTTTGTAAAATAACCTCTGGTCCTCGGTAAATTCACAGTAGAGGACTATTTCGGTTTTGGGCGGCAATTCTTCGCATACCTGACTCTTTAACCGCCTGAGAATGAAAGGGGCGGTTTTGAAGGCCAACTCCCTTAACCCCTTGGGCTCCGCTATATTATACCGATCTTTAAACTCATTCATCCTGCCTAAAAACCCGGGCATTAAAAAATCAAAGTGACTCCACAAATCGAGCGGGCTGTTTTCTACCGGGGTTCCGGAAAGGCTCAACCTGTGTTTGGCCTTCAATCCCTTGACAGCTTTTGTGACCTGCGCTTGAGGATTCTTGATGTTCTGGGCCTCGTCCAGGATAAGGCAATTCCATTCGACTTTTTCAAACAGTTCGAAATCAAGTCGAGCCAGGGCATATGACGTGATCACCAAATCATGCTTTGTGAGTGGCTCGGGATGTTTATTCCTCTCAGAACCTGTATGAATGAGATAGGTTAGTGAAGGCGTAAATTTGTTGATCTCAATCTCCCAGTTATAAAGAAGGGTCTTGGGGACGATCAGCAGTGACGGGCCTGTTTCAGATCCATTCTTCAGGCTGAGAAGCAGGGTTAAGGTCTGTAAGGTCTTCCCCAGCCCCATATCGTCGGCCAAGATACCGCCAAATCCCAGATCTAACAGGGAGGAGAGCCAGTAAAATCCATGTTTCTGATATGGTCTCAGAATATTGGTCAAAGATTCCGGTATAGGATAGGCCCTTAGTTTTCCCATTTCTCGTTCAAAAGTGAGGTATTTTTCGAAGCTTTCATCTGCTTCCACATTGTCTTTGACCCTAAGCATTTCGGAAATATCAGAGAAATGGAAATCCTTAATGATTATCTCATCCGCCTTGATCAGTCCGTTTTTAAAGAGATGACCCAACTCCTTTCTTAAAGATCGGGACATATACCCGAAGGAACCATCAGAAAGGGCAAAATAGGGCTGCCCATTGATAAAGGCCTTTAAAAGACCGGTGAGTCCAATTTGGCGTGACCTATAGACGATACTCCCCCGGACGTGTATGAGGTTGTCCTCAACTATAACCTGCCATTTGGTTTTCGTTTTAACTCTGATGGGTTTCTGTTCCACCAATAAATGAAAACCTTTTTTATCAAGCTTCTTAAATATAGAATCCAGTTTTGAGGACGGGAAAATCCATTCATCACGATCAGAGGGGCGATAGGTTACTCCGGATTCTTCCAGTGTATCCTTATAGCGCTTTTCAAGGGCCTTATTCCTCTGAATCTCAATTCCCTTAGCCAAATCAAAAAAGACCTTTCGCGGATCATTGCTTTTCACCATGAGATTATCCGGGTATTGAAAACTTAACCGGGCGTATTTCAGAGATGGAGTAAAATTCAGAACGGGTTTACAATCGGCCTCTTGGATTATTTTCTTCTTCTTCCCCTGGACTCGCAAAATAATCTTATCACCATACCTGGCAAGGCTTTTCTGTATGCTCTCCAATTCCTTAAAAGGTATTTTCCCTTGAGGAAGGGACTTGAAAAAATTATGTGGGATCTCAGGCGGAAGGGCGAATATCTTATCTTGATAGACGGCTATGACATGTCTTGAACGGATAATATAGTCAATGGCTGCTACTTTGATCCCCCTAAGATGGGTGCTCATTAGGTAGCCCCGGTTCGTATGTTGAAAAATGATCTCCGGTTTCACATTTGAATTGAATTCAAATTTCAGAGGGTTTCCATCGTGATCACAAAGGGTTTTTATTTTTTGACTCTCAACAATGAATTCCCGGAGATCATGGGAAGCAACCCTGAACAGCAAAAATTCATCGTCACCTGATGGAAAACGCCCTTCCAGCTTACGAAACTCCATCTCACTCTTTAGTATCTTCTGGAAGAGATGATAATCCACAACTTTCCGGTTGATCTCCGGTAGATCCGAATTAAGGTAGACAACCGTCGGCCCCTTTTTTTTCCATTGATATCCTATTCTTTCTCGTTCGCTCAAACGAATGGTAAATTGACGGTTTCTAACGGATCTTGGCTGATCATATTCGAAGATTATTCCCTGCATGGTAAAAGTAACTGGGTTAGGGTTTCTGAAGTAGTTATCTATTAATTCTAAGGTTTTGTTAGGGTACCGGTCAAGTGGTTCGGAATGGGACCTTCTCTAACCCCCAGTGAAACCTTTACTCATAATCAAAGGTTATTTTCTTAAAAGGATAGATATTCCATTTACTTATGGGGTTTTTTATTAACTTTTCAATAAGTCCGGGCATATTTAAAAAAGTAAATATCCGGGCCCGGAGGGCCCGGCTTTGCTTTACCCCTAAAATGGGGTGCCATATCGCATCATTGGACTAGTCAAGCTGTCAGCTTTCAGCTCTCAGCCTTCAGCTTATTTAAAACCCATATTCATGGTTTTGCAGTAGCTCCACAAATGTCTTTTAACCTTTTCATGGTTGTTTTTTTATCTTTTTTTAACCCAAAGCTGATTGCTGAACGCTGATAGCTTGGTTATTATAACCTTTCAGGCGGAGCCTATTATCTCTGTGATCAGGTCCTGAGGACCCGGTTTTTAAATCTAATAAAATAAGAATATCAGAATTCCTTTTGATGATCTTTTAAAGGAAGATGAGATTCTCGAAGAGACTCGAGGGACAGCTATCAAGAGAGAGATTATCTCCTCTTGACAATCCGAATCCAACTATCTTAAATTAATATGAAATAGTATCCAATTCATTTCATTTATTGTCCTTTCAAAAACCATCTTTTTCATCTCCATATAAAAAGGGTGGTTCCATGAATTCTGAGGGCTTCAAAAGAAAACTTACCACAATTTTTAGTGCAGACGTCGTTGGGTATTGTCGTCTTATGGGTGACAATGAGGAAGAGACAGTCAAAACTCTAGAGGATTACAGGGATCTGATGTTTCGCCTCATTCAGCGGCATCGGGGACGCGTGGTAGATTCCCCAGGCGATAATGTGTTAGCCGAGTTTCCCAGTGTTGTCGATGCGACAAAGTGTGCGGTTACCATTCAGAATGAGTTGGTATCGCGTAATTCCGAGCTGCCTGAAAACCGAAGGATGCGATTTCGGATAGGGATTAATTTGGGGGATGTTATCGAGGAAGGCGAAAGAATATATGGGGACGGCGTAAACATCGCCGCAAGACTTGAAGCTTTAGCCGATCCGGACGGCATATGCATCTCCAAGACGGTCTTTGACCATATCGAGACCAAGCTTTCACTTGAATATGAATATGTGGGAGAACCGACGGTAAGGAATATCATAAAACCGGTGGGTGTCTATCGAGTTGTCATGGAACCAAGGATCAAACCCATAGAGGAGGAAAAGGAGAAACCCGTTTCTTTTTTTCAAGTTTCATTTTTTCAACGCAGATCGGTGATCGTTGGTGGAGCTATAGCACTCATTCTGGGAATCGCTTTGTTAATCTTGGCTCATTATATCCCTGTTCCATCCATGGAGCCTGCCTCTTTAGAAAGAATGGCCTTTCCCCTGCCTGAGAAGCCCTCCATCGCAGTTCTGCCGTTTACGAATATGAGTGGGGATCCGAACCAGGACTATATCGGTGACGGGATCAGTGAGAATATTATAAGCTCGTTATCCAAGGTATCGAGAATGTTCGTCATCGCCCGTAACTCAACGTTTACGTACAAAGGAAAACCTGTAAAGGTTCAGCAAGTCGCCGAGGAATTGGGAGTCCGATATGTGCTGGAGGGCAGTGTCCAGAAATCCGAAGACCGGCTGAGAATCACAGCCCAATTGATTGACGCTTTGTCCGGTAATCACCTCTGGTCGGAGAAGTACGATCGGTACCTGGGAGAGCTTTTTGACCTGCAGGACGAGATCACAAAAAATATCATTGTCGCACTTCAGGTGGAGTTAACGGATGGAGAGCAAGCCGTTATTATGGCGAGGTCCACCGATAATCTTGAAGTGTGGAGTTATATGGTCAGAGGGTATAATCTCATGACGACACTGAACAGGGAGAATATTGCCAAGGCTCGCGAGCTTTTCGAGGTAGCGATAAAGCTTGACGCAGGATGTGTGTCCGCCTGGGATGGACTGGCTTTTACCCACAATGTCGATATATTGTTAGGATGGAGCCAGTCCCCTGTTTATTCCATGACGCGTTTTTATGAAGCGACCCAAAGGGCCCTGGCCCTGGATGATAAAGATGCGCATGCCCATGGGAATATGGGGAATATTTATCTTTTTCAGAGACAGCACGAAAAGGCCATCTCCGAAGGACAGAAAGCTATCTCTCTCGATCCAAACTCATATGTCGGGTATGGTATTTTAGCCGTCATCATGCACTATTCAGGACGATTCGAAGAGGCGATTGATCTGATGCAAACGGCGATGCGTCTCAGTCCCTATTACCCGGCCTGGTTCTTACAATATTTGGGCCTGAGCTATGCGGGTGCCGAGCGCTATGACGAGTCGATCGAGACGTTCACCCGCCTTGGAGAACGCTGTAAAAAAGGGGAAGGTTCATCCTGGTGGGCCCCATTTGCTTTGGCTCGGATTTACGTCATGCTCGGTAAGGAGAAAGAAGCCAGTGCCTATATGTCAGAAGCGCTAAAGGATAATTCGCAGTTATCATCTGAGTTTATTAAAAGAATGCCATTTAAGGATCCGGCCCATTTACAGCGTGTGCTCGAAGACTTCAAAAAGGCGGGGCTTCCAGACAAGCCTCTGTATTAAGTTTCGTAATGGGGTACGATCTTCACATTTTCAAATTTCTCTTGCAAAGCCATTTGTAAAAAGTCCAGCAGTAGCAGGAGGTCATTTTCGTAAAAAGATTGTCATTTCAATGGCTTAAGGAGATTTTTGAAGATTTACTTTACCTATTGAATAAAATTATTCAACAGCAATTCTGCCCTTTTAGATATCTGAATCCCGGATCCGTGCCGATCCACGGATCACCATGTCCTTTTTTACCATTTTAAATCTTCAGGATATGTTTGGTATTTCCTATCAAAATACATTATAGCCCCCACTTCTGTAACCAAATTTGCATAGTAAATGAACACGGGAAGAAAGGGATGAGGTTGATGGAATGAAAAAAAGCACTTGAGAAAAAGCCAGATGTGACTTTTAATCGGGGTAATCTTTAACTTTTATTCACTATGATCGGATGAAACATAACCATTATGTATTGTCTTCTTGCGGAGGGATTCATGAAAGAAGTCACCGGAAAAACAGCCTTTATTACGGGTGGTGCCAACGGAATAGGTCTTGGAATGGCCCAGGCCTTTTGTAAAGCGGGCATGAATGTCATGATCGCGGACATCAGGCCCGATTCCCTTGAGAGCGCCAAGTCCCGTCTGAGCCCGTTTGAAAATGCGGTTCAGACCATTCTCCTGGATGTGACGGATCGAGAAGCCTTCGCGGAAGCGGCCGATACGACTGAAAAGGTCTTCGGTAAAATACACGTTCTATGCAACAACGCAGGAATCAACATTTTCGGTCCCCCATACGAATCCTCCTATGACGACTGGGATTGGATCATTGATGTCAATCTCAAGGGCGTCGTCAATGGGCTCAAGTGCTTTATCCCCAAAATAATGGCACACGGTGAGGGCGGACACATAGTCAACACGGCCTCCATGTCCGCCTTTATAGTGACGACAACGACCGGGGCCTACACGGCGACAAAGTATGCTGTTCGCGGCTTATCCGAGGTCTTGTGGTATGATATGGCGCCACACAACATAGGGGTGTCGTTGTTAAGTCCCGGATTTATCGCCACTCGTATTCATCATTGCGAGTAATTACGTCCTCAGCGTTATAAAGACGCCGCGAACCCGATTATGGAGGAAACCGCAAAAAAAATGGATGATATGGTAC
>CAYTUL010000075.1:0-11205 GCA_964441135.1 uncultured Desulfobacteraceae bacterium
TCCATCACGGAATAGCTGTATTCCATCCCGTATCCAAGCCCTCCGGTAGTGGGATCTATAATGATCTTATTGCTCTGGACCCCGAGGTTTCCAAGTAATATATTCAACTGCTTGGCCAGGTTAACATCGATTGGTGAAGATGAAACGATGGTATGTCCATATCCCAGGGCACTGGCGCCCACTCCCTTATGATTCCCTTCCTCAACCGGCGCGAGGGCCACATTCTTGCCTTCACACAGTTCGGAGATCTTTTTGAGGACCTCCTCATCTTTCTGGTTATTTGCTGTTCCCCAGCACACCAATGGAACGTCAATGGCATCGGACACCTTTTTTGCTATTTGGGCCGCCTCATCGGCGCCTCTATCCATGCCGTTCGGATCCGTACTCTTTAACTGAAGCACGATAATATCTGCCCCATATTCTTCAACGCATTTCTTGGCCCAGGCATCCGGGGAAGAGATGACATCCTTAAAGGGTTCAACGGCAGCTTCCGGCCATTCCTTGGAGGGATCGTAATCCCATACCTCCATGGCGATCTTCGGAGAGTTTGGCATCTTCCCCTCAAATAGATAGAAGGGATAGGACTCCTCACCTCCCAGCTTTACGGCTCCATTGCCAGCACCTATAATCGTTTCCCCTATCTCTCCGGAATAGGGCTGTTTGGGCATTTCAAAGGCCAATTTCAATACCTCCTTTTTTAGTTAGTGTCCATCTAAAAACATACAAATTCTGGATGGAGCTTTCAGCGGTCAGCAATCAGCTAAGTCTTTGTTTTTTATGTCTTTAGCTGATAGCTTGATTACTGATTGCCGATAGCGTGAATCCAAAAGTGTTCTTTTATGGATGAGTACGAGTTTGCGGATGAGGCATTACTCATTAAAACCATAAACTTTATTTTGTGAAAAATATAACAAAACAGGAAAAAAATAAACCCCTAAAAAAGGGTTCGAGCTACAATAATTTACAATATAATTCTTGTCAAGTGATTTTTCCCCTCAAGAGATATGGGATGTGAGATGTGAGATGTGGGATATAATCTCAAACCCAAAACACCCACATCGTATATTAAATCATTCTCTCGCAGAGATCGCAGAGAACGCTGAGAAAACCTTTTTTGACAGGATTAACAGGATCAACAGGATTATTTAAAAGTCAAAAGATTTATCTCGTAGAGATCGCAGAGGGCACAGAAGAGATGAAATAATTCATGATGCGTTTAAGATTGCCTAAGTCCTGCTTCGCAGGGCTCCAATGATGTCTCATTGGAGCTTATGGGATGGTTATGTTTGGAAAAACAAGCACGCTTCCTTTTCTAATCATGACCCCCCATTTGGACTTAAGCGATCTTCTAAACATGACTATATTCGTTGCTGTTCCTATACCTTGTTAATCCCGTCAAATCTTTGTTCTTTCCCCGTTACCCAGTATTTCTTCGAAAATTCGGTAAGTGGCCAAGAAGGCCTGACTTTCTTCACCGAGTTCAATTGTTGGTCTGCCCTGGAGGTCAAATTCTCGAATAACGCTGTCTTCCGGTATGGTACCCGCGAGTTTCAGATTATATTCTTTCGCCGTTTTTTCAAGGGCTTCCCTTTGATCATCTCTTGCCTGGTTAATAATAAAATATTTCTGGCCAATGTTCAGTCCCAACTCATCCGTCAAAGCCGCTATCCTGGAAGCGGACATGATGCCCCTCCTCGACGCATCGGATATTATCAATAGCAAATCTATATTATTCGTGGTTAATCGACTTATATGTTCCATACCGGCCTCGTTGTCTATTACAATGGAGTTGTAATTACCGATTAACCGGTCAAGGTATTGTGTTAGCAAGGTGTTCGCTGCACAATAACAACCTGTACCTTCAGGCCTTCCCATGACAATGAGGTCAAAACCATCTGATTCCACAACCGCCTGCTCAAGCTTCATCTCCATGAATATGTCTTTGGTCATGCCTGTTGCCACACCCTTTTTCATTTCCTCCCTCGCGTCTCCAAGGGTTTCCAGTACTTCAAGGCCGAGCACCTCATTTAGGTTCGCATTTGAATCAGCGTCTACCGCGAGGATTGGTTTCCTTCCTTTGTCAATCAGATATTTGATTAGTAGTCCGGCGATTGTCGTTTTACCTGTCCCGCCCTTACCGGCAAGTCCTATAGAATAAGGCATTAAGTGCTCCTTTCTACAAGGTCAGTAATCAGAAGTCAGTCAAATCTTTGTTTTTCATGTCTTTTGTTGATAACTGAATGCTGAACTGATAGCTGATCGCCAAAAGCTCCATCCAGAAATCCTCCATTTCCGGATGGACACTACCTAAGATAATACCTTATGGAGACATATCGAGTTTTTAGTTGATCTTCTACTAAAAATTATCTAAAATCAAACGATTTTTCTTAACGTCTTAAAAATAGTACAACTTATTGAAATTAAATAGTATTTATAATGCATTACTCTTTAATTTCACCCATGGAAGAGTGGAATGATGGAGTAGTGGGTAATGTCATTTGTCCGTTGTTCGTGGTCCGTAGTATAAGTGACTTAAAAGACTTATGTAACAAGTAAGTTCGACTTGTGGTTCATTGTAACGAACTGAAACAGAGTATTATAATTACGACTACAGACAACGGACAACAAGCAACGGACACTACCAAATAGTGGAATGGTGGGTATAAAAGCTGTTGAGGGTCGAATAGGAATAATTTATTGTTATGACGACAGATTCTGGAATATGGAATATGATAATTGATATTCTGCGGCCAAAACTATCCCCATCCGAAATAAAGACCTGGTTTTCCAAGACTACGCTTAAAATAGTCGAAAACAATAACGCAGCCATTATCGAGGTCCCCAATAAATTCGTGGCCAATTGGTTAAAAGATAACTATCTGAACGATATTAAAAAATCTTTAAAATCAATTTTAAATCATACAGCTGATATTGAATTTAGAACAACTCAAAAAGATTTTCCCATATCGGCACAAATAAATCCGAAGAATAAGCAGGGATCGTTTAAGAATAATTTAAATAGTTCAATGACTTTCGATAATTATATTACGGGTGGATGTAATCGTTTCGCGTTTTATTCGGCTCTTGAAATATCAAATAGACCAGGACGTCATTATAATCCCCTCTTTATTTTCTCTGAATCGAGTATGGGAAAGACACACCTTTTGAATGCGATTGGTAATCATTTTTATAATAAAGATCAACATTTAAGGGTAAAATATGTCAATTCAAAAAAATTTATATCTGATTTTAATATTTCATTAAGGAATAATTATTTTAATGACTTTAGACAAAATTATCATGATATAGATATCCTATTATTTGATGATATACATCATTTAATTAATCGCTACAGATTGCAAGAAGAGTTTCTTTCAATCTTCAACCATCTTTATGGCGATAATAAACAGATTGCAATCACCGGAGATAGACCTCCTAACAGGCTTAAGGATATAAACCCTCAATTGAAATCAAGATTAGGTTGTGGTCTTATAACTGAGATAAAAGAGATCGACTCTGAAACCAAGATTAATATTATTAACTATAAATTTAATGATGTTAATATAGATATTCCAAACGATATTATATCGTTTTTAGTTAAATCAAATAATGATATGAATAAGTTATTGAAAAATATTGTTCGTCTTAAAACTTTTATCTCACTGAATAACGGAAATATTAATCTTTCATCTGTTAAATCCATTATAAAGAATAGAGACAGCGTTGAGATCGGAATCAAAGATATAAAATCCATTACATCCAATTATTTCAATATCTCTATCACGGACCTCATCTCTAATAAAAAGAAGAAGATCTATTCTTATCCGAGACATCTTGCAATGTATCTATGCAGAAAGTATACGAATTTATCCCTTCAAGAAATTGGTTATCAGTTTGGGGATAGGGACCACTCAACAGTTATATACGCGACAAAGAAAATAGAAAGATCAAAGATGAAAGACAAAGAGATGAGAGATGATCTGACAAATATCGAAAAAATACTTTGCTGAAAGGTTGCAGCTTAAAGGTGAGAGATCTATTGTTTTATCCACAAATTTTAGTCAATCAATGGATTTTTATATGACATTTTCGAGGAAAATGTCATTTCAAGAAAAAATTATAGGCTGTATTGATTGAAAATCATAAAATTCTTAGAAAGAGAAGAAAAGAATTTTTGTATTCTATAAATACCTTAAACCATTATTCGACAAAATAACAATACCTATTATATTATTATAAATTAGTTATTTAAAAAGTATTAAAAAATAGACTGAGCGGTTATTTGAATGACATAAACGTTTAATCGGAGGGAGATATGGAGATAAAGGTAAACAAAGATGATTTCTTCAGATCCATTTCAAAAGTCCAAAGCATTATAGAAAAAAGAAGCAATATGCCTATTCTCTCGATGATACTTATTTCAACGAATGATTCGAATATCAGCATATCTGCCACCGATCTTGAAATAAGTATGCAACAGATACTACCTGCCATAGTTATGGAAACAGGGAGTATTACTATTTCCGGTAGGAAATTATTCGAAATATTAAAAGAGAGTAAAAGTAATGATATCTATATCAAAGAAAAAGAGAATAACTGGGTTTACATAACTGATAATAAAACTCAGTATAATCTTGCATGTCTTCCGGCCGACGAATACCCTGTTTTCGTGGAACCGGAAGGGGTAACCATGATCGAATTGGAAGGCGATACACTGAGCGAGATGATTAATAAAACGATCTATTCTGTTACCATGGAGGAAGCGGGTTTTAAACTATCAGGGATATTTACCGAAAAGATCGCCAAACAGGGAAAGACTCTTCTGAGAATGGTTTCTACAGATGGTCATCGTCTGTCCATGATAGAAAAAGAGGTAAAAGATATAGAGGATTTGAATATCGAGAGCGGGGTAATGATACCCAAAAAAGGGATGTTGGAACTGAGTAAATTAGCATCTGAAGGGGACAGGATATCAATCGGTTTCAAACAAAATAACTGTATAGCGAAGAAGGAAAATTCCCTTATCGTAGTGAGATTACTTGAAAGTAAATTTCCTGACTATAACTCTGTTATACCGAAAGATATAAAATATAATATAAAATTAAAAAGAGAAGAAATTTTAGATGGCATGAAAAAAATGATTATATTAAGCAGCGAGAGCTACAGGGGAGTTAAAATTTCACTTGAAAACAATAACATGGAACTGGTTTCCATAAATCCCGACCTTGGGGATGCCAAGGATAATATAGAAATCGAATATAGAGATGAACGGTTGGAAATGGGTTTTAATTCAAGATATTTTATCGATGTTTTTCAGTCTATGGACAGTGAAGAGGTGATAATGGGATTTATTGATAATTCGAGCCCATGTTTAATTAAAGGCGATAATGATAAAGGCTTTTTAGGTCTTGTGATGCCAATGAGGATATAACATGTCTGAATCTTCTTATGGTGCCGAAGACATCAAGGTATTAGAAGGTTTAACCGCTGTAAGGAAAAGGCCCTCGATGTATATAGGCAACACCGGTTTTGAGGGTTTGCACCATCTGGTTTATGAAGTGGTGGATAATAGTATCGATGAGGCAATGGGGGGTTACTGCGACTATATCAATATAAAGATATTGAGTGACGGGAGTGTTAGCGTCCTGGATAATGGAAGAGGAATTCCAGTAGGGATGCATGAAACCGAAAAGATACCGGCCCTGGAAGTAGTAATGACAAAGCTTCATGCCGGCGGGAAATTCGACAACAAGAGTTACAAGGTTTCAGGTGGACTGCACGGTGTGGGCGTTTCCGTTGTGAATGCCCTTTCGGAATTCTTAGAGGTAGAGGTATACCTTGATGGAAAGGTTTTCTTCCAAAGATATGAGAAGGGTATCGTCAGGTCGGAATTGAAAGTATTGAAGGAGACCAGAAAAAGGGGAACACGGATCCTGTTTAAACCGGATCACGAAATCTTTGAAAATACGGACTTTGACTTTGATACGATAGCGAAAAGGATGCGGGAACTCTCATTCCTCACCAAAGGGGTAAGGGTAAAGGTATCCGATGAACGGACAGGAAGAAAGGGTGATTTTATATATGAAGGAGGAATCAACTCCTTCGTGGAATACCTGAATAAGAATGAAGAGGTACTTCATAAAAAACCCATTTACTTACATGGAGAGAAAAACGATGTAATTATTGAAGTGGCCATGCAGTATAACCACTCCTATAAAGAGAAGATATTTACCTTCGCGAATAATATTAAGACCGCTGAAGGAGGGAGTCACCTGATAGGATTTAAATCGGCCATAACGCGAAGCCTTAATCAGTATCTTCAAAACTCAAATCAAAACAAGAATTTTAAGGAGAAGTTAAGCGGAGATGATGTAAGGGAAGGTTTGACGGCCATTATCAGTGTCAAACTGCCAAACCCGCAATTTGAGGGCCAGACCAAAACCAAACTGGGAAACAGTGATATAAAGGGTCTCGTGGAGAACCTTGTAAACGAGGGATTGGGAAGCTTTTTTGAAGAGAATCCCAATGTCATCAAAATGATTCTCAAAAAAGTGGTCGAAGCGGCCCGCGCAAGAGAAGCGGCAAGAAAAGCAAGAGATCTTGCCAGAAGAAAAGGGGTTCTTTCCGATCACTCCCTGCCAGGAAAATTAGCTGACTGCCAAGAGAGGGATGCAAGCCGCAGTGAAATATTTCTCGTTGAAGGGGACTCTGCAGGGGGTTCCGCTAAACAGGGGAGAGATCGCAAAAACCAGGCGATTCTGCCGTTGAAGGGGAAGATTCTTAATGTGGAGAAGGCGAGATTTGACAAAATGATATCCAGCGAAGAGATTCGCACGATGATTACTGCTTTGGGGACAGGAATCGGTGACAACGAATATAATATCGATTCATTGAGGTATCATAAAGTAATCATTATGACAGACGCAGACGTGGACGGGTCTCATATAAGGACGCTGCTTCTTACGTTCTTCTTCAGGCAGATGCCGGAACTTATTGAGAACGGACACCTGTATGTCGCGCAACCGCCACTTTATCGGGTGGCATCGGGTAAACAGGAGATCTATATAAAGGATGAAGATGAATTCAATGATTATATCTTGGAGCGTATCGCTAAGAATGAAAGGGTTATCACCGGTAATGGCGAGGAGATAGCCGGACAAAGGCTGGTCACGCTCCTGAAAGGAATCATACGATTCTATGATAATCTCAAAAGATTAACGAGAAAAGGATTCAGTCCCAGATTTATAGAGATATTATCCGCCATAGGTTCCACGGATAAAAAGATGTTTAAAAACAAGGAATTTATGGAAAAGATCTTCCACCATCTCCAGGAGGAAGGTTTCCTAATAAATGATGTTAAGATAATAGAGGAGGATGGAGAATACGAATTTACAGTGACCGAGACACAAAACGGGGATCAGCCTTCCCTGATAAACTATGAATTCTTAGCTTCAGCCGAATTACGAATCATGACGGGAATCCGGGAGAAGTTCGGTAAACTTTTAACGGGGCATTACACGATCGCCGGGGAAGAAAAGAAGATCGATGGTCCTGAGCAGTTAATGACAGAGCTCATGGAAAAAGCGAAAAAAGGTCTGACAATACAGAGATACAAGGGTTTAGGTGAGATGAATCCAGATCAATTGTGGACAACGACCATGGATCCCGAGAAGAGGAGATTACTCAGGGTAAGGATCGAGGATGTCGTGGACGCCGATGACATCTTTACTGTCCTGATGGGGGACAAGGTAGAACCCAGGCGTGAATTTATCCAGAATAACGCCCTGGAAGTCACGGAGCTGGATATATAATAAGGCGTGAGGCGTAAGGCGTGTAGGGAAGACACCCAAAAACCGGGCTTTTTGAGCCCGGATTTGTTTTATTAAAGCTGATGGCTAATCACTGAAAGCTCTATCCAGGAATCAAGGTTTAATGGAGAAAAAGAATGGTATCCAACATTGATTTTACTTCCGTCAACATTGAAGACGAGATGAAAAAATCCTATCTCGAATATTCCATGAGCGTCATTGTCGGGAGAGCCCTGCCGGATATTCGGGACGGTCTGAAACCGGTTCACAGGCGCGTTTTATATGGGATGTATGACCTTAAAAATTACTATAACCGGCCCTATAAAAAATCCGCCAGGGTCGTGGGGGACGTCATCGGAAAGTATCATCCCCACGGTGACGCAGCGGTATATGACACGATCGTTCGCTTGGCCCAGGACTTCTCAATGAGGTACCCTTTAGTGGACGGCCAGGGTAATTTCGGGTCGATCGACGGGGATCCGCCGGCGGCCATGCGGTATACCGAAGTACGAATGACCAAGCTGGCCCAAGATTTCCTTACGGATATCGAAAAGGAAACGGTCGATTTCTCACCCAACTACGACGATTCTCTGTTAGAGCCCATTATCCTGCCTACCAATATCCCGAACCTGCTGGTAAACGGTTCATCCGGAATTGCGGTGGGGATGGCAACGAACATTCCGCCCCACAACCTCACGGAGGTATGTGAGGCCATAATAAGGTTAGCCGATAGGCCTGATACCCCCCTCGAGGAACTGGTCGGGATAGTCTCCGGTCCTGATTTTCCAACGGCCGGGTTTATTCTGGGCAGGAAGGGGATCCTTGAGGCCTACATGACCGGAAGGGGGATTATCAAGATCAGGGCCAGGGCCTTTGTGGAATTGGTCGGCAAAAGCAGGGAGAGGGTTATTATCTCCGAGATACCCTACCAGGTAAACAAGACAAAACTCCTTGAAAGGATAGCGGAGCTGGTAAAGGAGAAGAAAATAGAGGGTGTTTCCGATATCCGGGACGAATCCGACCGTGACGGTATGCGTATCGTTGTGGATGTAAAGCGTGAAGCAAAGGCACTCGTGATTCTGAATCGCCTGTATAAATTTACTCAGATGGAAATATCCTTCGGGATTATTTTTCTTGCCCTTGTCAAGGGAAGGCCTGAGATCTTAAACCTGAAAGAGATCTTGGAACAATTCATCAGCCACAGACGCGTGATCATCATAAAGAGAACACGATATGACCTTCAAAAGGCTGAGGAAAGGGCACACATCCTTGAAGGATTAAAGAAGGCCTTAGAGTTTTTAGATGACGTGGTTTCCCTAATCCGATCATCTTCTGACCCGAAGGAGGCGAAGGCACGCCTTATTTCCGAATTTGAGCTGTCAGAGGCACAATCCCAGGCCATATTAGATATGAGGTTGCAACGATTAACCGGCATGGAAAGGGAAAAGATCGATGAGGAATACAGGGGTCTGATCAAGGATATCGGAAGATATAGGGCCATCCTCAACAGCCCGGACATGGTAACGCAGATCATCAAGGATGAAACGGTAGAGGTCAAGGAGAAATACGGGGATGAGCGAAGGACGGAGATCCTTGAAGAAGAGGGTGAAATAGGACTCGAGGACCTGATAGCAGATGAAGATATGGCCGTTACGATAAGCCACAGGGGCTATATCAAGAGGAATCCCATAAGCCTGTACAGGGCTCAGAGAAGGGGGGGCAAGGGGCTTACCGGAGTGGTACCGAAGGAAGAGGATTTCGTAGAGCACCTTTTTGTGGCTTCTTCCCATAACTATCTGTTGTTCTTTACGAATAAAGGCAAGGTCTACTGGAAAAAGGTGCATGAGGTACCCGAAGGCGGGAGGATGTCCAGGGGAAAGGCTATCGTGAATCTTCTTGAACTTCAGAGGGGCGAAACGGTGGCCACGGTGCTTTCCATAAAAGACTTCGAGGAGAATGCCTATGTGGTCATGGTTACAAAGGAGGGTTTGGTTAAGAAGACACCTCTCATGGCCTACAGTCACCCCCGTTCAGCGGGGATAATAGCCTTAAAGATAAATGATGAGGATGAATTGATCGCCGCAAGGGTTACGAGCGGTGAGCATGATATATTTATCACGACCCGGAACGGAAAGTCCATTCGTTTCCCCGAATCAGACATCAGAAGCATGGGAAGGGTCGCCGCCGGGAATATCGGCATAAGGATGGAACGGGGTGATGAAGTCGTCGGTATGGAGGCCATCAAGGGCGGTGCGACCATACTTACCGTCACCGAGAAGGGTTTCGGGAAGAGGACCAAGACGGAAGAATATCGAAGGCAGGCAAGGGGCGGGAAAGGTATCCTGACCATAAAAGCGACGGAGAGAAACGGCCCTGTCGTATATTCCTACCAGGTAAGCGATCATGACCAGCTTATGATCATCACGGAACACGGAAAGATCATCCGGTTGAGGGTAGGGGATATCTCAGTCATCGGCCGGAACACCCAGGGCGTGAAACTGATCGATTTGGGTGAAGGAGAGACAGTGGTGGGAGTGGCCAAACTCATAGAAGAATAAAATTGCTTCGCAATTTTATATAACTCTCCGCCAAGAGGCGGAGAGTAGAGCGGCGTAGCCGCGTTATATAAAAATTTCCTCTGGAAATTTTTATCTTACCACTTGTTCATAATATCATGCCCGATTACCTTAATCATCTCTTCACGAAGCTGATGAAATCGGGACCCAACCACAGAGACGATTTCAGACATTACAAGATATCCCAACCCTGAATCCTTTTCAAAGAGTTTTTTAAGACATTCCCGGTCAACCTTTAATACCTTACATTGTCTGGAGGCACAGTGAGCCGAAAGTCTGTATTCATTAGGAGGTACGAGACTTGACCATCCAAAGGTCGTTCCCCGGGACAGGGAGGCGATCGTATCTACCAGCGGTTTCGTATCCCCGGAGGGCTCCTGCTGGAGTACGACTTCTCCTTCTATAACCGCCCACAGGTACAGAGGCTTTTCCTTGACACCGAATATCTGATCTCCACGTCGATACTCTGACTCCTGGCAACATCCCCGTACCGCGTCTAATTGATCATCATTCAGGTTTTTAAACACCTCGACCTCTTCTAAAAAATCGAGACTAATCATGGGTACCCCCCTTCAACTCCATTGCGTTCGGTAGACGGTTTCGGGTTAATGGGTTCACGGTTCAAAGTTCAAAGGTTGTAAAGGCACTGTCTACCCTTGGAACCGTGAACCTGCAACCGTGAACCCTTCTATTCGTTTCGTAACGTTCAAAAGTGTTTGCATGGGTCGTTTCGATATTGTCAGTCCAGGTTTCGGCCATCATCCTTTTCTCAAGAGGATATCCATAAGTTGGGCTCAAGGCTTAAGGCACAAGGCTCAAGG
>CAYTUL010000076.1:0-11189 GCA_964441135.1 uncultured Desulfobacteraceae bacterium
TGGCTTATGGTTTCCCGATATAGAGAGCGTATTTCACTTGTTGATTGTTTTCGCTTCCCTTTCTTATATATTCAGTTTTATAGGAGTTACCTATGGTTGGGCTGTTGGAGATTTTCGCTTTATTCCAGCACCTACAATCATCATCACCATGACGCTCTGGTTTCTTTCCGGTGCGATAAATCCTCTTGAATTTTCCGCGGGGAGTTCTATTTTCAAGTTTTTACCGAGCGCAGGAGCAATCAGGATCTTAAGCACTTCGTTTTTTAAAAGCGGCCAAGAGTTATTTGGTTTTTCTTACCTGGTGCTTCTTACCTGGTTCTTTATGATGCTGATTATTTTTTTTATATTTATGGACAGAAACAGGGTTGCATCTTAATTATTCATTTCCCTTAACATCTCTTTGAATTGATGCTTTAGAAGCTTTCAAGGGGCAATATATCTAAATGGAATTCGAATCTCTTCGCAAATATCTCCTAAACAAAAAGGGGGCCTACGAAGATTTTCCCTTCGGCCCGTCCGTCATCGTATTCAAAATAAAGGGGAAGATGTTCGCCCTTTTACCCATAGATGGGACCCCTCAACGCATCAATCTCAAATGTGATCCGGACCTCGCTCTGCACCTCAGGGCGGCTTTTAAAGGAGTTCTACCGGGCTATCACATGAATAAGAAACACTGGAACACCATCCTTCTTGACAATTCCGTTCCGGACGCGGAGTTGACAGTCATGATCGATGATTCCTACGACCTTGTAGTCAAGGGATTGAAAAAGACGGATAGACTTGAGTTAGGTTTGAAGTAGCGTGCCGCCTCCAGTTTTTTTGCCAGAATCACGTATTTTTTTGTCACCCTTAGGCATTACTTTTCTTCTGCACTGTGGCCATTAAAAAAGATCAAGCATTACCATAATGGGTACTGTCGGCAGTAGAGGGGCACGCCCTTCAAATATTTAGTTACTAATTGTAGGGTAAAATTTTTGGATTCCTGCCATAGTCTATCCCGCACTTGATGCGAGGCAGGAATGACAATAGGCTAACGTTAATGTCATTCCGGCGTAGGCTGGAATCCAGTTATACTTGCCCGGATTTATTGAGAAGTTACGGTCTTAGGGTATGGGCGTATGGGATTCTCTTTAATTTAGTAACTTTTAAGGACGCTGGCCCCCTTTCACTCATCCACTCTGTCTTACCTCCGATTTGGCCGGAATTCACGGCCGCATTCAACCAAATGTCTTAAAGCTAATGGATTTTGGTTGACCCCGGCGGATCGGGTTTTGGCCAATCCGCTTGACAGTTAGGATTATTCCATCTATTTATTCGGCATACGAATAAATAGATATCTCTCTTGAGAATAAAAATGGATCCCCATTCAATGAAACAGGTTATATTAGGTACGGCCGGCCATATTGATCACGGGAAAACCTCACTGATAAAGGCCCTTACCAACATCGACACCGACCGTCTTAAGGAGGAGAAGGAGCGGGGCATAACCATTGAGCTCGGTTTCGCCCATCTCAAGCTGCCGAGCGGGCAGATTCTTGGAATTATTGACGTCCCAGGCCACGAGAAATTCGTAAAAAACATGGTTGCCGGGGCCACGGGTATCGACCTGGTCGCCCTGGTAATCGCGGCGGACGAAGGTGTCATGCCCCAGACCCGGGAGCATCTTGAGATCTGTCAGCTCCTGAACATTAAAAGCGGACTGGTTATCCTGACCAAGACAGATATGGTGGAGCCCGAATGGCTCGAGCTGGTTCGGGAGGATGTGATCGATTATCTTTCGGGTACCTTCCTGGAAGATGCCCCGGTCATCGAGTTTTCTTCCGTCACGGGCCATGGTATTGAAGATCTCTTAAAGGCTATTGATAACCTCGTCAACAATATTGCGGAGAGGGAAATAGGGAATTTTTTTCGTCTGCCCGTGGATCGGGTTTTTACCATGAAGGGGTTCGGCACCGTCGTGACAGGGACCACTATCTCGGGAGTGATCCATACCGGTGATGAAGTAACGGTCTATCCCCAGGGTCTTGAATCAAAAATCAGGGGAATTCAGGTCCACAACCGCGAAACCGCCCAGGTAAGGGCCGGTCTTCGAACGGCGATCAATCTTCAGGGGGCGGAAAAGTCGCAGATTCAGCGTGGAAATGTCTTGGCCGCCCGCGATTCCCTCAGGTCCACGTTCATGGTTGATGTCCAGCTCAACCTGCTTCCCGCGGTACCGCGGAAGCTAAAAAACAGGGCAAAAGTCCGATTTCACACCGGGACCTCGGAGATCATCTCCACCGTGGTACTGCTCGACCGGGATGAGTTAGAGCCGGGGAATACCTGTTTCGCCCAGGTGCGCCTCGACCAGCCGACAACCGTACTTCAAGGCGACCGTTTTATCCTGAGGAGTTATTCACCTGTCCGGGCCATCGGCGGCGGGAAGATATTAAGCGCCCTCCCGACCAAAAAGAAACGTTTTTCCGGAGAAGCCATAAAGGAATTGGAGATATTGAATTCCGGAAATCTTCAAGATAAGACCGAGCAATTTACCCGCATGAATCGTTTTTATGGGAGAGATAGCAACGATCTTCAATTCCTGACGAATTCCAGCAGAAAAAAGCTCGATGAGGCCCTGAACGCGCTCCTGGCCCAGAAGAAGATTATACAGTATAATAAGGAGAACGGGACATACGTTCATTCCGATTATTTTGATAAAGCGACCGAGGAGATCGTTACCACGCTCCGGAAATATCATCATGACTTTCCTTTAAAGGCCGGACTCATCAAGGAAGAGCTGCGTTCCAGGACAGTGGGGAGCAGGAATCAGAGACTGTTCAACCATATTATCAGCCAGTTAGCACGTGACGCCGTAATTGTACAGGAGAAAGAGCTCCTCCGGCTCAGGGAACACAGGGTGACTCTTGCACAGGATCAGGAAAAGATACGGCGCAAGATAGAAGAGGTCTACCTGAAGGGGGATCTTCAGCCCCCCTATTTTAAGGAAATAAAGGGAAAATTACCGGAAAACGCAAAGGATGTCCTTGAAGTCATGGTCAATGACGGGGTTTTAATCAAGGTCAAGGAGGACCTCTTTTTCCACCGGGATTCCCTGGAAACCCTGAAAAACAAGCTAATCGGGTTCCTCAAAGAGAATGGTGAGATAAGTACACCCCAATTCAAGGAAATGACAGGTGTATCCCGTAAATATACTATTCCTATCGTGGAATATTTCGACCGATCCCAGCTCACCGTCAGGGTCGGTGACAGCAGGGTCTTGAGGAAAAAAGAATGAAAGATATCCATACCAAGATCGTTGAATCATTCGAAAAGAATCGCTTTTCCGTTCTCGCGACTCTTATCAGCCAGTCGGGGTCGGCCCCGAGAAGTACCGGAACAAAGTTCATCATAATGGAAGACGGTTCTTCCGTGGGGACCATAGGCGGAGGACGTCTGGAGGCCTTGGTGATCGAGGAGGCGAAGAAAGTCTTTGAAACGCACCGGCCGATACGCTTTGCCCAGTTTTTAAGGGGAACGGACGTGGCCGGGACCGATATGCTTTGTGGAGGAGATGTTGAGATTTTTTTAGAGCCCGTGTCTCCCAATAACCTTAACCATCTCCAGATCTTTAAGAAGATCATTGACGTGCTCAGAAGGGGTGGCTCGGGACTCCTGGCGACCGTTGTCGATACGGAACAGTGGCAGGCCCGGAATATCCCAAAGATGTTTATTAATTCAAACGGCGAAAGGACAGGGTCCCTTCTGGGGATACAGGAGGTCGAAGACGCAATAGCAGAGAGAATGGATCCTTTGTTACGGGAAAGGCAGCCGACCACGATCATGTGCCATGACGCGATGGGAAAGCAGCTAAATGTATTTGTGGAGCCGGTGATATCGGATCCCGTACTCTATATTTTTGGAGGGGGGCATGTGTCCATGCAGGTCGTCCCGCTGGCCCATCTGGTCGGCTTCAAGGTGGTGGTAATCGATGACCGGCCCGAATTCACAGACCCGGAAAGATTTCCAGATGCCGATGAAGTCCACAACTATTCCTTTGAAGGCGTTATGGACAAGCTAGCGGTCAATGAATCATCCTATCTTGTGATAATCACTCGCGGACATGCCCATGACAAGACCGTTCTCGCCCAGTCCCTGAAGACCCCGGCCGGATATATCGGAATGATAGGCAGCCGGCGTAAGATCTCCATTATTTACAAGAATCTGATGGAGGAGGGTTTTACAAGGGAGGATATGGACCGGGTATTTTCACCCATCGGGATAGAAATAGGGGCCGAGACGCCGGAGGAGATAGCTGTCAGCATTATAGCGGAGCTGATAAGGGTCAGGGCGGGGGCCTGAAAGGATAGGGTATGCCCAGACACACGCACAGGTTTGTGGAAGAATATGACGGCCTCGTAGGATTTGGATTAGACCGAAAAACCGATGAAGATACTCTCGCCTATTTTCTCCAGAAGTTTTCCGATGACAGACATGTAGCCATGATCCTTTCAAGGATGTCGAATCCGGACATGGAGGAACTTTTCAATCTCATCGGGAGGCTATTGAAGAAATACCTGACCGAAGAGGAGTATCACAGCAAATTCCTGAAGGATGAGCCTTAACCTTCAAATAACCTTTTATAAACACCCTGATAGGCCCCGAGGACCTTATCTCCGAAACAGACAAAGATGACCCTTGAAAGATCTTCGTCCCCTTCAAGCACCTTTTTTGTCTCCCCGAGGGCGATCTCGGTGGCCCTTTCAAGGGGAAACCGGTAGGCACCGGTGCTTATGGACGGGAAAGCAATACTCTTCACCCCCAGCTCCCTGGCGAGACTGAAGCTGTTCCTGTAACAGTTGGCGAGCAGATGCTCTTCATTCCTGTTGCCCCCCGCCCACACAGGACCTACGGTATGTATCACCCATTTCGCCGGGAGGCGGTAACCCTTGCTGACCCTTGCTTCGCCCGTGGGACAGCCACCAATTTTTCTCGTCTCCTCCAAAAGTTCCGGCCCGGCCGCCCTGTGAATGGCCCCGTCCACGCCACCGCCTCCCAGAAGAGAGGTATTGGCGGCGTTCACAATGGCGTCCACCTCCTGTTTGGTTATATCTCCCTCGACAATCTGTATCCTGTCTTCCATGGCCCTAACCTCCATATCATATCTATGTATATTGTAAGATGATGGTCAAACCGATCGGATAATCGTACCCATAAAAGTCCAACACAACGCGCAAATGAATCCTATTTTTATTATACCTGTACTTTCGAGAGAAATGAATCCGAAAAACCAACATCCACTATCAAATTCCCCTACAGGCAGCATAATGGCCATGGATGTTGGCTCATCCAGGACACCAGCAAGGTATGAATTGAGAAAGTATTCGCTTTTACCTTACGCCTTGCGCCTTCTCCTTAGGCCACAAACCTGCCAAAGTCCTGCATCGGGAACAGGGTAGAGCAGTGATGTAACGGGAAAAGATGGGACATATTGACACCTTTCCATCTTTCGAATATACATCCGGAATATCTGATTTTACGCTCAGGGAAAAGCATATGAACCGGGTAGTCTCATTCATCATATTTCTTACCGTATTTCTTACCCTCTACGGCCTGCTCCACTTTTATTTCTACAGGAAAGTCATAAGAGCCCTGGACACGGGCAATATCGGCCATATAGCACTGCTGTTGATACTCTGTTTCCTTCTCATTTCACCCATCATTACGAGTATTATGGCGGAAGGTGATCACGGGCATCTGACGTCTGTCATTGCCTATGTGACATATATATGGATGGGCGGGCTCTTTCTATTCTTTACCATAAATCTCCTTATCGATATCTACAGGCTGATTATTTACGTATCAGCCCGGATTTTTACTCCGGTTCTGTCCCATTACATGCCGGGGGACAAGATCACACTGATCATTACTCTTCTGATAGTCACGGGCATCGTCATATACGGGCGGTTTGAGGCGGAGGATATAGGAGTTGAAAAGATAACCGTAAATACATCGAAGCTCCCTGCCGATGTTCATTTCAGGGTCGTTCAGATAACCGACATCCATTTCAGCCCCACAAACGGGGTAAGACTGGCCCGGAAGATCGTAAAGATAGTCGATGGCCTTCATGGGGACCTTATTGTGTCCACAGGTGACCTGATCGACAGGGGACTTCAGGACGAAAAAGAGGTGACCTCTCTCTTCAGGGACCTTAAAGCTCCCCAGGGGAAATACGCCACCACAGGGAATCATGAATTCATAACGGGTATTGAAAAGGCCGTAAGATTTACCGAGGATGCAGGCTTCAGGATGCTCAGGAACGAATCCGTCACCGTGGGGAAATTTTTAAATATTTTAGCGGTCGATGATCCCGCCGGGAAGAGATTCGGGATCGATTCCGGGATTTCCGAGGAAATGGTACTCAGAGGTTTTCTACCGGACCGTTTGAACATCTTCCTGAAACACCAGCCCCGAATCAAAGATAACAGTCCAGGTAAATTCGATATCCAGCTTTCGGGCCACACCCATGCCGGGCAAATCTTCCCTTTTAACCTGGTTGAATCCCTCTTTTACTACTATATGGCGGGCCTTCACAAGGTAAGCAAGAATTCCTACCTCTACGTGAGCAGGGGCACGGGCACATGGGGTCCTCCCATAAGATTTCTCGCGCCTCCTGAGATCACGGCTATTGATTTTCAAAATCCGGGATAGGAACGGGACGGGAGGGCCTGAAATGAGACGAATGGAAGTATTTGTGAAACAGATATGGGAAACCAAAAAGATACGGGTGTTCGACGTTTAATAAAGGCGTTCCGTTACTCCTGCTCCGGTTTTAAGGCGGCCTGGGGGCATGAGGAGGCGTTCAGGCAGGAAATCATTCTGGCGATATTCGTGGTTCCGGCCGGATTATGGCTCGGCACCACCGGGACACAGCGTGCTTTGCTTGTCGGAATCTATTTTCTTATTCCGCTTGTAGAATTATTGAATTCAGCGATCGAATCCATTGTAGACCGAATGGGTCCCGAGCACCATGTCTTATCCGGCAGGGCAAAGGATCTTGGATCAGCGGCCGTTCTTCTGATTATCTGTATAGCAATCGTCGTGTGGGCGTTCATCGCCTGGGATCGTTTTTTTTAGAAAAGGGTGAAATGCCTTATATAAGAAACTTCAGTATTATAGCGCATATTGACCATGGCAAATCCACCTTGGCCGATCGTCTGATTCAGAAGACGGGCCTCGTGGATGAACGCCATTTCCGTGACCAGATCTTGGATAATATGGATATCGAAAGGGAGAGGGGGATTACCATAAAGAGCCAGGCCGTTACCCTTCCCTATACAAACACCAAAGGACAGGACTTCGAACTGAACCTTATTGATACCCCGGGGCATGTGGACTTTTCCTATGAGGTTTCCCGCGCCTTGGCCTCCTGTGAGGGGGTATTGCTCGTAATCGACGCCTCCCAGGGAGTAGAGGCCCAGACCGTCGCGAATCTCTATTCCGCCATAGAGCAAAACCTCGAGATCATTCCCGTTATAAATAAGATCGACCTGCCCTCCGCGGATATCGAAATGGTAAAGGAACAGATTGAGGTGGATCTGGGTCTCGATTCCGATTCGGTCATCACCTGCTCCGCAAAAGAAGGGACAGGTATTGAAGATATCCTCGAAGCAATCACCGAACACATACCTCCTCCGGAGGATATAAAGGGGCCCCTCAAGGCTCTGATATTTGACGCTCACTATGATGCGTTTCGAGGGACAATCGTGAGCTGCAGGATCTTCGCGGGCAGCGTCGCACCCGGAGATACCATCAGGCTCATGTCAAGTGGCGCGAGATACCGGGTTGAGGAGGTCGGTATTTTTCGACTGTTTAGGGAACGCCGCGATGAACTGTCTTCCGGAGAGGTAGGCTATCTTATCGCGGGGATCAAGACAGTGAGGGATGTCAAAATCGGGGATACCGTCACATTAGATACGGATCCCGCTCCAGAACCCCTTCCCGGCTTCAAGGAGGCCAAACCCGTTGTCTTTTCATCTCTCTATCCCGTTTCTTCCGAGGATTACGGGGCCCTGACCGACGCCCTCGAAAAGTATAAGCTCAACGATGCCGCCTTTGTCTTTCAGAAGGACTCTTCCGCAGCCCTGGGCATGGGATTCCGATGCGGCTTCCTGGGTCTCCTGCACCTCGAGATCGTCCAGGAACGTCTTGAAAGGGAGTTTGATCAATCCATTATCATGACCGTTCCATCGGTGGAGTATCATTTCAGGCTGAACAGCGGTGAGATCGTGCAAATCGACAACCCGCTTTACTATCCCGATCCTACGACCATAGCCCAGGCAATGGAGCCCTACATCAGGACAAGCATCCTTATTCCCGAGAGGTATATGGGTGCGGTTATGGATCTATGTCTGGAACGAAGGGGAGAAAACGCCAGATTTAATTATCCTACTCCAGGCCGTGTCGAGATCCTGTTTGACATCCCTCTGGCCGAAGTTCTGTTTGATTTTTATGACCGCCTCAAAACCGTTACCCAGGGCTATGGCTCATTTGACTACGATCTTCTGGATTACAGGGAGAACGACCTGGTGAAACTCGATATCCTTGTGAATGGAGAACGGGTAGACGCCCTCTCTCAGATTGTTCACAGGGACAGGGCGAGGGCAAGGGCCCTTCACGCCTGTGAGAAACTGAAGGAAGAGATCCCGCGGCACATGTTTAAAATACCGATTCAGGGGGCCATAGGCGGTACGATTATCTCCCGCTCCACTATTTCACCCTTTAGAAAGGACGTAACTGCCAAGTGCTATGGAGGGGATATTACCAGGAAACGGAAACTCCTCGAAAAGCAGAAGAAGGGCAAAAAACGCATGAAGATGGTAGGCTCCGTGGCAATTCCCCAGAGCGCCTTTGTTGCTGTGTTTAAATCAGACACGAAGTAGGGCAGGAATTAATAAATCGGAGAATCATTCATCATGACCAACCCCGGTCTTTACATCCACATCCCCTTCTGCGGGTCTAAATGCCCCTACTGTGGATTCTATTCCATCGCCTCTACCTCGCTCGTTTCAAGATGGCTGCATGCCCTGAAAAAAGAGGTTTTTCATTACGCCGGCCTCTTCGAGAACTTTGACAGCCTCTACTTCGGCGGTGGTACCCCAACGATACTCAGCCTCAGAGACATAGAGGAGATACTGGATTGCCTCGAGGCTCATTTTCCTTTTGCAGGGGATACGGAAATATCCATCGAGGCGAATCCGGGCGATATGACCCGTGAAAAGATCGCAGGTTTGCGTTCCCTGGGATTTAACAGAATCAATCTCGGGGTCCAGTCTTTTGACGACGGGGACCTCGTCTTTCTCGGTCGAAAGCACAGGATGAAGGACGCTGAAAAGGCCCTTGAAAATCTCAGGTTATCCGGTTTTGATAATATTGGGATTGATCTGATCTACGGGATGGAGTGCCAGTCCATGGCAGGATGGATGGAGACCCTGGACAGGGCCGTGTATCATGGGCCGGAACACCTTTCCTGTTATCAGTTAACCTTTGAGGAGGGGACATCCTTCAAGGCAAAGAAAAAGAAAGGCGAAATCAAACCCATTGATGAAGAAAGGGAGGCCTCACTTTTCCTGGCCACATCCCAGTTCCTCGAAGAGAACGGGTATATTCATTACGAGATCTCCAATTTTGCCAGGGAAGAGGCCTTTTTTTCGCGTCATAACAGAAAGTACTGGCATCATGTCCCCTACCTGGGGCTCGGGCCTTCCGCCCACTCCTTTCAGGATTCGAAACGCTGGTGGAATCTCCGTTCGATCCGGCGATATTGTGAGGCCCTGGAAAGGGGTGAAGCACCCGTTGACGGCATCGAAAACCTGACGGATGAGCAGAAGCGTATGGAGTCCGTCGCCCTGGGTCTCAGGACCCTCCAGGGGATTGATATCAAGGAAACCGGGCTTGATCCGGAGAATAGCGATGTGATCTCAGATTTGAAGGCTTCAGGGTATATCCATGTGGACAAGGGCCGGATCTTTCCCACGAGAAAAGGCTTCCTTATCGCCGACCACCTTCCTTTGTATTTTCTATAACCCGGTCCTCTCCTAAGATACTCCTGTCTTGTGCGCGGCGCCCGGAGTTAACCAAAATCCGAGGTCGATACTGCCGATATTGGAATCTAATGAAGGCTTTGGGGCTGCTTTTTTCATTGACAAAATATTGTCCTTGTGACTAAGAATGAAGGCTGTCGAAGGGAATGGAAAGGACTATTCCAACACATCATAACAAATAAACCAGCATTATCCATATATCCGGCTCATCACATTATCCAGAATTCAAGGAGGTCCATTATGAAAATGAAGGCAGCGGTTTTAAGGGAATACGGCAAGCCGGTAAGCATCGAAACCGTCAACCTGGCCCCACCAAAGGAAAAAGAGGTCCTGGTCAAGACGGCTTACACGGGCTTTTGCCATTCGGATTACAGCTTCATAAAAGGCGACTTTAAGATGCCCATTCCAATGGTAATCGGCCATGAGGCCTCTGGAGTGGTTGAAAAGGTGGGTCCCGGTGTGACATCCCTAAAGAAAGGGGACCATGTGGTCGGGGTCTGGATGTGTGCGTGCGGGACCTGCCCCGAATGTACAAGCGGCAGGGGGCACATATGCAGAAGAAGCCACGAACTGCACGCTGCCGGTACGCTCCTGGATATGACATCCAGGCTTTCAGACTCCTCAAATAATACACTATATCATTCCGTTTTGGTTTCCGGGTTTGCGGAATATATGGTTATCCCTGAAGGTGGTGCCATCAAAGTCAGGGACGATATGCCGATGGATCAGGCCTGTTTTTTAGGCTGCTGTGTGCCCACAGGATTCGGCGCCGTGTATAATGCCGCGGGCGTAAAGCCCGGCGATTCCGTAGCCATATGGGGGGTGGGAGGCGTTGGACTCAACGTCGTACACGGGGCCAAATTACGAAGCGCCTATCCCATCATCGCTGTGGACCTTGAAGACAGCAAAGAGTCCATAGCCAGAGAATTCGGCGCGACCCATTTCATAAACAACAGCAAGGAAGATCCTGTACCGATCATCCAGGAGCTAACGGCAGGAGGAGCCAAGTACTGCTTTGAGGCCATAGGGGATCCTGGCGCCATTGTGCAGGCAGTATGGTCCCTGGGCATTGGCGGGCAGTTGACCCAGATAGGCATCACTGAGGAGACG
>CAYTUL010000077.1:0-11161 GCA_964441135.1 uncultured Desulfobacteraceae bacterium
CAGACCATTTTTTCGATAAAAGTTTATCATACTGCAATATCCTAACCGGACATTGCTGCTAAATAATAAATTTTAACATGAACGATCCTTTAGTCAATCGAAACCTAAAGCAGATACTCTTGAATACTCTTGAAGATATCATATCTTAATGGTATACTATATACTATTTATGAAGATCACTCACCTTTATTCCGGCGTTAATACCATCTTCCCGCCTTTCAGTGAAACTCCCGGTTGTCCTGCCCCGGCGGGACAGGGAATCTCAAGCGGAATCGCGTCGAAGCAGAACACGCCTTACCATGAAAACGTTATGGCTGTTTGTCGAAAAAACAGTCTTCGAGTAATTTAGTCGATGGAGGATAAAAATGGCGGGACCATTTTTCAGTTCCGGTCAGAAGATAGAAGACTACCTTATTGAAAAACAATTAACAAGGGGAGGAATGGCCGATGTCTATCTCGCAACGGATATTGCCTTGAAAAGAAAGGTTATTATCAAAATCATCAACACCCATTCCAGTAATGGAAACGTTTACGGGAAACAATTTTTGCGGGAAGCCCGGATACAGGCAAACCTCGATAACCCGCATATCGTACCGATTTATAGGATGTTCGATTACGGGCCTAATCTGTGTCTTGTCATGCAGCGCATAAAGGGCACGGACCTTGCCAAAGTGGTTAAGAAAGCGATTCATAATAGAAAACAGAGGGGGAAAAAGGGGGCGTTATCGGAGGAGAGGGCCGTGCATATCTTCCTCCAAATCCTGGAGGGGATAGGATTCATGCATAAATACAATATTATTCACGGGGATATTAAGCCTTCAAACATCCTTCTCGATAAAGAAGGAATGGTAAAAGTCGCTGATTTTGGTCTTTCTTCGCCTCTGCCGTCCGCTGGAATTGAAAAAGATGAGATTATTCCCGGGGGCACGCCTTTTTATATGTCACCCGAACAGATATTGAAAGAGCCGGTGGGTTTAGGGACAGATATCTATTCTCTTGGGGTTACATTTTTCCATATGCTTACAGGGGAATACCCTTCCGGTGACAGGAAAAAACTTTTCGAGTTATTGGAGTTCCATGTGGAGGGGACCCTCGATGAGCCAAAAGAAATGTTAGAGGGTTTTCTCCATATCCGTCCCAGGACAAGAAAGATCATACTCAAGGCCCTGGAACATGATCCCGGGGACAGGCATAAGAGCTGCCTGGAATTCTCCCTGGCCATAAAGGAAGAAGAACCCTTTGAGATGTATTCGGAGATCTTGAGGATCAGCCTTCTTTCCAAGAGCACTATCACCCCTGAGGAAAGGGCCTATCTGGATAAGATCGCCTTGAAAAGGGGTTTAAGTATCGAGGATGCCCAAGCCCTGGAAAAAAATGTAAGGAAGGAAATAAACTCCACTGCATTGGATTTCGCAACGGAGTACAGGACCGCCTATAGGGATATAATGAGAACGGGAAAGGAAAGGGACAGGGACTATCTTGATAAACTTGATGAAATCTACGAGAAAAAGAGCAGGATATCGAAAGAGATAGCTCAATCTATCAGGGAAGATCTGATGTCGAAAACAGGATGAGGAACGATGTGTGGGATTCACGGGATCGTATCGAGTTCCCTTTCAAAAGAAGAGATTAAGAAGCGGCTTGGTGGCATGGGCAGCCTTCAGAGGCACCGGGGCCCTGATGATAAAAGAGAAAATGTCTTTGCCGTAAACGGAACACGGATCGGGTTCGGTCTTGTACGCCTCTCAATCCTCGATCTTGAAACCGGCATGCAGCCGATTATCTGCAAAAATGACAATTCCGCCATTATCTGCAACGGACAGATATACAATTACGTTGAACTCAAACCGGAAGTTGCTGATGAGCCCTTCACTTCAAAGGGAGACATCGAAGTTGCCCTTCATCTCTATCGTGTTAAGGGCATTGACTTTCTCAATGATCTAAACGGTATGTATTCAGGTGCCATTTATGACCCACTGAACAGCAGGCTCATTCTCTTTCGTGACCGGTTCGGGATAAAACCTCTATACTACACGGAATGGGAGAATAACTTCATATTCGCTTCCGAGATCAAGCCCCTATTATACGGGAGCCAACTGCCCCTTAAGATGAATGGTCCCCGTCTCGCGACTTACTTTACCTATCGTTATCTGCCTGGCGAAGAGACCCTGTTCTACGGCATTAAACGCCTTCCTCCGGGATCCTACCTTCATTATGATTTAAACAAAAAAAAATACTGGATCAAACGTTACTGGGAATACAGGTTGGACCACGAGAACCCTGAATTAAGCCTCAATGATGCATCCGATCAATTTATCGGAATCTTTAAAGACGCGGTTCGCATAAGACTTCGTTCCGATGTCGAGGTAGGAAGTCTGTTGAGCGGTGGTATTGATTCTTCAGCCGTTTCATCACTTTCGGCGAAAGCGAGGCCTGGAATCAAGCTGTTTACGATCTCATTCAAAGAAGAGAAGTATAATGAACTTCCGCAGATACGGCAGTTCCTTAAATCAAACAATGAACGCTTTCTGAGGGCAAAGCACTACAGCAGGCTTTGCAGCTCGGAAACACTGGATCAGCTCCCGGGTATTGTCAGGTCCCTTGAAGAGCCGATCTCCCTTGGCACCATCCTTCCGACAGATCAGGTGTGCGAAATGGCGGGGAGCAGGGTAAAGGTCGTCCTGACCGGTGAGGGAGCCGATGAGATATTCGCCGGGTACCGGAAATTCCTGATCGAAACGGCTGCTCATCAATATAATACCCTTTCACCGGTGGGCCAAAAAGAACTGGATCGGATCTACCCGGAACTTGCTGCCTACCTCGCCATAAGAGATAGAAACCCGGCGAGGCGGTACATTCAGAGTGAATCCCTGTACGATACTGACGAATTGACAGAATTGACCGGCCTCGATGTCTCGGTGGGGAGGTTCCCCGATGATGCTCTGCCGCTTTTAAGCGGCAACGAGCACCCCCTAAACGCCGCCATTGCCTTTGAAAGCAGGGCTCGGCTACCTGATTACGTGATATTGCGTCTGGACAAACTTTCCATGAGGCATTCACTCGAGACCCGGACACCCTTTTTGGACTATCGGCTTGCCGAATTTGCCGCAAGCCTGCCGGTTCATTTTAAGGTTAACCTGGATATGCATCGTGGAAAATTCATTTGTACCTATGCCTATCCCAGATACTCGGTTCTTGATCAGGAGACCGCTTTCAGGGATAAACTGCCCTTTACGATTCCCTTAGCTGACTGGTTCTCGAATCCATCACTGCTTCCGGAGTTTATGAGGGAAATCCTTCTGGGAAATATCATTAAAAACCAGGGAATATTGAATCACGATGTAGTCAGGAGGCATATTAAAAGGATCTCGTCCGAGGGCATAGGGCCCCAAACCCTTGTTTCGGAAGCGGATAGAGTATTCGCGGTTGTTATTTTTACATTGTGGTACGATATCTTTTTTCAACAGAGTCAATAAGGATTGCCGGATGTTTTTAGAAAAAACTATTGTGAATAACCAAAAAATACTGGAAGAACTCGAAGATCATTTTACCGATTTACTTTTTCACCAGATAGATCAGAAAGCATCGAAAGGGCCGAGGACCTATGGTTTTGAGTATGAATTCATCCCTTTAAAACCCCTTAACCTGGAGATCATGGAAAGGCTCTACCGTTACCTGCCGGAACACGGGTTCGCCCCCGCGGAACAGGGTTATCTGCATCCCACGGGAGTATACATAAACTTTGAGCCCGGGGGACAGATCGAATACCACAGCCTGCCACTTCTTTCCGAGGACGATCAAATGTTTTACAGATCCATGGAGCTTATAGAGAGAACCAATTCGATCATCCATCAAGATCTTGGCATTGAATACCTCGCCACGGGTTACATACCCGGTCGAGCCGATTCTCCTCTCTGTCTTACGTCAAAACGGTACCGGAATCTTCATGCGCGCATGCCCAAATGCGGCTCGAGGGGACTCGAGATGATGAAAGGGACAGCCTCCATTCATCTCCATGCCAGGATTTGCGATATTCGAGAATTGGCTCCTCTCTTTGCCTCCATGTGCAAGATGGCCCTAATGGAGGATTTCAAGATGGGCCGTGATCGCCGTGACATATGGGATAATACCGATCCATCACGATGCGGTCTTCCATACCGTAATATTGAAGACCACAGCGACACGCGACAGGTTGTCAAGGAGATCGTGAAGTTTGCCCTCAAGGCGGAAGATATTGGTGAAAATGTACCGTTCTATAGGCTGGAAGATATATCCTTTGATGCCTTTATGTACCATATGACCACGATATTCACCGATGTCCGCCTTAACATAAAAGGCCCTTCAATCGAATTAAGAACCCTTGACAGTATGCCTTTTCCCCCGTTTCAAGGCCGCTGGAAAAGGTTCATGTCCCTATTGAAAGATGTTTCGGTTTTTTGTTAAATCCTGTTCATCGGAAAGTGACCTTTTAAGGAGACCCAACATGAAAAATGTGACCATCTATACCACGAATACCTGTCCTTTCTGTGTGAAGGCCAAGAGACTTTTAGAAAAAAAAGACGTCGTCTATCAGGAACTCCGTGTCGATGAAAATCCTGACCTGTTCATGGAGGCCCGGCAAAAAAGCGGTGGCAGAAAAACCGTTCCTCAGATATTTATTGGTGATTTCCATGTGGGCGGTTGTGACGAACTTTATGCCCTTGACCGTGATAATAAGTTAGATCCGTTACTTGAAGATTAGGTATAACTTTTTTGTGGAGAATGATTATGAGGATACGAAAGCCCGGCAAAATAAATGATCATTTATGGTTTTTGGGCAGGAAGGAATCATGCGTATACCTCCTGCGGGGAAGCAGGGATTCCATGTTAATCAACGGGGGGATGAGCTATATAGTCCCGGATCTCCTCCGGCAGTTTGATGAGTTCGACATCGATGAGTCACGAATCACCAGGCTCCTGATATTACATTCCCATTTTGACCACGTCGGCATTATCCCGTTTCTTAAGCGCAGGAACAATAAATTGGCCGTGTACGGGTCGGCGCGTGCCTGGGAAATACTGCGTATGCCCAAGGCCATTAAGACGATCAACGCCTTCAATCATGAGGTTTCCATGCAGGTTGGAAGGGAAGCCGCCTACGAAGCCCAGGACCTGGAATGGCGGGAGGTTATAAACGGAAACACGATATCGGAGGGAGATACCTTCGACATGGGAAACCTAACAGGACAGGTCTATGAAACCCCGGGCCATTCTTCCTGCTCCATCTCTCTCTATGTTCCGGAGCTGAAGGCCCTCTTTCCTTCGGACGGTGCGTGTATTCCCTATTGAAACACGATATTAGCCTCGGGCAATTCCAATTTCACGCAATATCAGGCAAGCCTTGAAAGGCTGAAGGATATCGATGTAGAAATCATCTGTGCCGACCATTACGGGTATATCTCCGGAGAAGAGGCAAGGCATTTCATTCAAAAAAGTATCGAAACCGCGAGGACCTATCGATGCCTGCTTGAGGATATTTACAGGCGCTCGGGAGATATTGATATTGCCGCAAGAGAAGTGAACGATGAATTCTACAGATTACATAAAAACCATTTTTTAGCGCCTGAGATTATGGAAGGGGTCTGCAGACAGATGGTACGACATGTGGCTGAAAACCTTGATTAGGGTGGGTATGGAAGCATCCTTCATTCGATGAACTCTTTCGCCTTTTCAACCTTCTCTTTGATATGGATGGCCTTTTTTACACCGGGGACCTCTCCCAGGATCTTTTTCGCCGCCTTGTCTTCGAGCGAAGACTCTTCTTTTTTATCATGGTTCGAGCCCGAGCCTTTGATCTCCCGTTTGACATTTCTGAATTCTCTCAGGGCCCCCCCGAGGCCTTTCCCGATCTCGGGAATCCTCTTTGCCCCGAAGATCAGAAAGATGATTACCCCGATTATGATCAATTCTGTTGTTCCAAGACCAAACATCACGATCTCCTTTTCCTATCCGGATAATGAAGCTCCCCACCGCAAGCGGTGGGGTATCAAGCGGAATTGCGCCATAGCCAACCCGCCTTCGCTCTTCGAGCTTCGGCGCGGTTCGCCCCGCCATTCAGCCCTGCGGCAAGCCGCAGGATATTCTGGCGAAGGCGAATAAAATAACTCGGAACATAGACACCTTAGCCCCTGAAGAATCCCGACCACAGGTCGGGGCTTCTTCCAATAAAAAACCTTAGGCTTGAAAGCCCATAGACCTGGGGGCTCACACCCCCAAACGTATATATTGGCCATTTATCTACGGGCAGTGCCCACGCGCATAGTACGGGGCATGCCCCATGCTGTGTACGGGGTTATCTGTCTTTTTCACGTAAACTGGACAGCGTCCTCGTTTTCATCTCTCGATTCAACCAGACCGATTCGATACGCGGTCTCCCCCATTGCCTTTAGCCTTAAAAGCACCTCACCGCAGTCTTCCTCGCTTACCACAATGACCAGACCGAGACCGTTATTAAAGGTTCTCATCATCTCATGGGCGGTGAGATTTCCGGTCTTTTGAATATATGGGAATATGGGTTGAGGTGTCCAGCTTGACCTGTCTATGAGGACCTTGCATTGCCTGGGCAGGATACGCGGTAAATTATCCACAAGCCCTCCCCCGGTTATATGGGAGATACCATAAACGCGAAAATCTCTTCTCAAGTTGCTGATCGTCCTGTAGTATATACGAGTGGGCTCAAGGAGTTCCTCCCCGAGAGTCCGCCCGAAATCTTCCACATAATCATCAACAGACATCTTTAGCTCTTCAAAAAAGATCTTTCGAACCAGGGAATATCCATTACTGTGAAGTCCGCTTGATCCTATGCCTATAAGCTGATATCCGACAGCGATCTCAGACCCATCGAGGAGTTGCTGATTATCGGCCAGACCAACCACAAATCCGACCAGGTCATATTCATTCTTGGAATAAAAACCCGGCATTTCCGCCGTTTCACCACCGATAAGAGAGCATTTGGCTTCCTTGCAACCCGCCGCGATCCCTTTTATGATATCAACCGCCTTATCTATATTTAATTCTCCCATTGAAATATAGTCCAGAAAAAACAGGGGAGTGGCTCCCTGTACCATAATATCGTTTACGCACATGGCTACAAGATCGAGCCCAACTGTGTCATGCTTATCCATCATAAAGGCGATCTTGAGCTTCGTACCGACCCCATCGGTGGAAGCCACTAACACCGGATTTTCGGTATCCAGGGACTGCAAAGAAAAAAGGCCCGCAAACCCTCCGATATCGGTTATGACAACGGGTTTGAACGTTCTGCTTACAATGGGCTTGATCAGTTCCACGAACCGGTTCCCAGCGTCAATGTCAACACCGGCTTCCTTATATCGACTTTTTTTCCCCTTTTCTTTCATCTTATCAATTCCATCTGAAGGTTAAAATCTTGTAAAACTCTATCCTTATTATTTTAAATCATATATCCCCCTTCTCACAGCGCTGTCAATGGATTTTTCTGCAGACTCGTTTCAAGGATGGACCAGCACCCTCAGAAAAAGATCTCCTTTCTGACCGTTGAACATCTTTTTACCCATTCCCCTGAGACGGAGCACTGCCCCGTTTTTCACCCCCGAAGGCACCGCTACCCTGAATAACCTTCCCTGGAAACCCCATGGGATATTGACAAGTTTCCGGGTGCCAAAATGAGCTTCCTGAGGGGTTATCATGATCTCGCCATGAAGATTAGGATCGTCCTGAAAACCGGTCGTTCGTATAACTTGAAGTCGTGGAGTCTTTCGCTTTGGTGTAATTCCACGCAGCCTGCCGGTTACCCCTATATCCGGAACCTTTAAAAATAGTTTCAGCAAGATAACCCCTGATAAAAATCCGCCTACATGTGCCCACCAGGCTATACCACCCTGACCATGGGTCCCCGCGGCGCTCAAGAATTGGAGTAAAAACCATATACCCAGGAAGAAGAATGCAGGAATTTCTACAAAGTAGGGTATGATAAATATGGGAATAAGGGTGAGAATCCTTGCCTTGGGAAAGGAGATAAAATAGGCGCCCATGACCCCGGCTATTGCCCCGCTTGCTCCTATCGTCGGCACCTGAGAATGCCAGTTGATCAGAAGATGGGACAAACCCGACGCCCACCCGCACAGGAGGTAAAAGACAATATACCTTGCATGTCCTAATCGATCTTCGACGTTATCTCCAAATATATAGAGGGACCACATATTCCCCAACAGGTGGAGGAATCCTCCATGGAGGAACATGAATGATAAAAAAGAGAACAGTTGCTGGCCGAGACTGAAATATGAGCTGATCTCGGGAACCGAATAACGGGCCGGCACGAGTCCATAGGTAAAAATAAACCGGTTTAATCCCTGCCCCTTTGACAGCTGAATAAGAAAAACCAGCACATTAATGCCGATAAGGATGTTATTGACAATGGGGTAGTTTTTGGCTTGTATGGTATCGCGTATCGGTATCATAATAATAGCCGCCTATAGTCTTTGCAGATACCTGTCAATCTCAGACTTGCTGACATGGGTCCTGTACAGATCCCATTTAATCTTTTTATTTTCTTCAAAGATACCCTGCTAATGGAGTCAGGCAGTTCTTCAATGTTCTCGCAGATCATTATTAGGTCTTCTTTCAGTATTATCCAAGCAGGAGATCATTATACGCGTTCCGTACCCTCTTCAGGCATTCATTCAAATGCACCATAAACCTGTCGATATTCGCTTCAGCCCCGAGCATTCTCCTGGCCAAAACCTGGAGTTCCCTCTCCTTTTTGGGGAGTGAATGGATCTGTCGATCCTCGAGGATCTGGAGACAGTGCTCTGTTCTTCTAAGGAAGATATAATCTTCTTTCAATCTGTCAGCTGTCTCACCCTGTATAATCCCCGTTTCCGCCAGCGCTTCAATAGCAAGCATTGTGTTCCCTTCAATGAGCCCTTGATCATTCGCGGCGTGAAGGAGCTGCAAGCCCTGAACCAGGAATTCGACGTCCCTGATACCTCCTATCCCCGATTTTACATCCACTGTAGGGCTGAGTGCTCTGGAAGATGACCGGATAGCGCTATTTCTCGCATATTCGATAGTCTCGGTTATCCTTTCACGATTTCGGGATTGACAGATGACCGGACGAAGAGAATCCATTAATTCATATCCCAATCTCAGATTTCCCGCAATGGGCCGTAATTTGAGCGCCGCCTGGATCTCCCAGAGTGAGGCCGAATTCCGGTAATATTCGATTACAGACGGGATACTCTGTACCAATTCCCCGGAGCGGCCGAATGGTCTTAACCTCAAATCAACTCTATAGGCATATCCTTCCTCTATATGGGACGAAAGATCGGATATCACCCCTTCCATTATCCTCTTAAAGGTCTCCTTATATCCATAATCGTGTCTCCTCGGTTCAGAAGGAACGTATACACCGAAAAGATCTATATCCGAACTGTAATTTAATTCATTGCCCCCCAATTTTCCAAAGGCCATAATACAAAATTGATCATGGAGGTTGCCCGGCTCCTCTTCCTTTCTTGTCCCTTTTGAAGCCCGTTTCAGGCACTCTTCCAGTATGACCTGGGTACAGGCTTCAGATAGTGTTGAAAGTTCCTGCATGATCATTCTTATGGATACATTCAGGTAGATGTCGCGTGTGCCGATTCTGAGGATCTCCCTGCGCCGTAAACGACGGAGCTTATTAAGCCATTCCCTCGGGCTCGAACAGCTCTTTGCCGCCTTTCGTAACTCACTTTCAATTTCCCTCTTTTTACGGATAGGATTGAGGACTTCAGGAATAATGAGCCAATCAAAAAAACCAGGGTTTCTTACAAGCGTGTCGGAAAGAAACTGACTGCTCGAGAACAGGCTCAGCATGATTTCCAATTGCATGGGTTGTGATAAAAGGACATTATAGTGGAACTCTGGGCTTGCGAGGGAGTTGATGTATCGATCCCAGTTGTTGAGGGCCATATCCTGATCCGGCATTCGTTTTATTATGTCCCACATCAGAAGGGCTAACCGGGTAAATTTCTCCCGCCGGCTCCCCGTTCCGGCCAACCCTCTTAGATTTATATAGGCCCTCCGGGGATTAATAAACCCGCCCTTTGAAAGAATTCCGTAACACAACTCTCTGGGTAGATTATCAAACAGGATTATATCAGCGACCGTGCCTGTTTCCTGGTTTAATAAAGATTCGCTGCCGACATATTTTTCCGCGAAGACCCTTACCCTTGCCATATGTGTCTCAAAATCTATATGAAGCTGTTGCGCCGAATCGATGGGGCTCGCTCTTTCATATCCCATACGTCTCGCAAGATGTCCGAATTCATTTGTTTCAATCGAAGGTAAAAAAAGGTCCTTGGCCGAACCCCTCAGCATGCGAAGGCCATTGATCAGTTCCCTCAGAAAATGATAAGCCTCAATAAGATGAAACACTTCCACATCAGATAAAACTCCTGCGTCACTCAATGCCTGTAAAGCTTCATGAATTCGTGTTGTCTTGAGAGCCGGAACATCTTTTCCATATGCGACCTGTAGGGCCTCTATGCTATATTCCAGATCCACCAGACCGCCGGGACTGAACTTGGCGTTTATCCTCCCCCGGATGTTCTTCTCTTTGAACTGCTTTTCTCGAAGTTCCCGGAGTTGATTAAGATCGATACCGTTTGAAAAATAGACGATGTCATCTCTGATACGCTCCACTTGACTTCCAAATTCCGGATCCCCTCCAAGGAAACGAAGCCGAACGAGGGAAAGCCTCTCATAGGAATGGGCATGTCCCTCCGGCCCGTAATAATTGCAGAATCCCTCCATACTGCATGCCAGCGGGCCCGAGTCGCCGTATGGTCTCAATCTGAGATCTACCTGAAAAATGCCCTCCCTTTTTGCTTCAATAAACTGGAAGACTCCCTTTACAAGTAAATTAAAAAACTCAGAGTTATCAATAGGCCGTTCCCCGTCCGTCCTGCCGTTATCACTATAGACAAACAATAGCTCGATATCCGAGGCGTACCCCAGGGCGGCACCTCCAAGCTTTCCAAGGCCGAAAACAGCATAGCGAGTATTCAGTCCGGCAATGGATCTTGGTGTTCCATATCTTTTTACAAGATGATTCAATACCGCCCCGGTGGCCTGTGTAACAACGGTCTCAGCCAATGAGGTA
>CAYTUL010000078.1:0-11081 GCA_964441135.1 uncultured Desulfobacteraceae bacterium
GGCCTCAACGACCTTTTCCCAGGAATTGAAAAAGATTCCTTTGGTGTACTCCGATCATATCCCGCCCATGGCCGGTGGCAACATCTTCCTGAAGAAGCAATATTTCCCGAGATTGCAGAAGCAACTGGCTGAAAAGGGCTATCAGCTTGATATCACCTTTTATCACGCCGGTTCCCTGTATAATTCCCTGCAGCAGGTCCAGGCCTGCCAGCAGGGGCTCATCGACATGACGGTCGCCGTACTTCCCTATGAGCTATCGAGGTTCCCCCTCCATGAAATACTAGACTTCGCCTTCATGGGTTGGGAGGACGGTGTCATGGAACTCAAGGTATGGCAGGGTTTGACAGAGAACGTTCCCGAATTTAAAAACGAGATGAGCAAGGGTTTCGTCGAATTTGTCCGCTTTATGCCTTCCAAAAAGTACCTCCATACCCGCCTGGGGCCGAATGTGCGCTCGGTTGCGGATTTTAAAGGCAAGAAGATTCATTCCGTCGGGGTAAACGCCGATTTAATGAAAATGATCGGCGCGGTGCCCATCAAGCAGGATAACGCGGACTGGTACACCTCATTAGACCGTGGTTTGCTTGACGGGATTATCGTTTCATTCGACATGGTAGCGATCATGAAACTCTATGAAGTCCTGAATACCCATATCCTGCCCTACCATGACACCTTCGGTCATACCCCGGTCACCCACATTTTCAGCCGAAAAAAGTTTGAAAAGCTTCCTCCCGAAGTACAGAAGGTCTTTATGGATAATTTCCAGTGGGCCTCGGAGACCATAACGTCCTACGAGAGGGACGTCAATGCCCCGGGATACCAAAAGGGCGCCAGGGAGAAGGGAAACACCTTCATCACGCTCACGGCGGAAGAAACGGCGGCGTTTCGTGACGCAGACCGCAAGGTTCATAAGATGTGGGTCGAAGAAAAGGAGAAAGAGGGGCTTCCCGGTCAGAGGTTGTACGACGAAGCCGTCCGCCTTGTCAAGAAGTACAGAAATATGTAGCTAAAAACATATCTCCCTGCAGCTTGTTGCAGGGAGATATGTTCACAATTCTATGCAGCGATCTTCCAAGGCTGTACCGTGCCATAGGGCGGCAATTCTCTCATCACAATGCGATAGGAATTACGTACTTATACCGATGCCCTATTTTATTTCTGACCACTCATTCAGGATCATTCCGTTCATGAATCCACCAATCTATTCCCGTTATCAAACATATCCACATAGAAATGAAACCGTTATCAGGAAACAAATCCCAAAAAACAAAGGAGGAGATCCGGATGGCACCAAAAGCTGAAAACCTTCACAGTGAAATCGTTATCGTCGGTGGTGGAGGCGCCGGTCTGGCAGCCGCCTTAACCGCCGCTGAACAGGGATGTAAAAAAATCATCGTGCTTGAGAAGGCGGGCGCCCCGGCCGGCAGTACCTCCATGGCCCATGATGTCTTCGGGGCGGAAAGCCCCGTACAAAAACGTTCCGGTGTCGATGCCGGGAAGGACGACCTCTTTAAGAAGGCGATGGAATGGACCCATTGGAATCGAGTCAATCCAAGAATCGTGCGTGCCTTCATAGACAAGTCAGGGGAGACCATCGGGTGGCTGGAAGAGAAAGGGGTGAAGTTCGAGATCGCCCAATTTTTCCCCGGACAGGTTCCCTGGGTAAGGCATTACATGATCGATGGTCAGGGTGCCAAGTTGATGAAGATCATGAGAAAGAACTGTTCCGACCTGGGAATCGCTATTCACACCAATACCCGTGGCAAGAAAATCATTCGCGATGATAACGGCCATATCACCGGCGTAATTGCGACAAACAAGGACGGTGAGTTGACAGTCGAGGCTAAAGCGGTCATTATTACCACCGGCGGGTATGGGAACAACAGGGAGATGCTCAAGGACCATTGCCCCTATTATCAGGATACCATGACCTACGACGGCGTACCCAGCAATACCGGAGATGGAATAAGGATCGCCGTGGAAGCCGGCGCAGCGACCGCCGGGCTGGGGACCCTGAACCTCCACGGCCCGTTCATTGCCCGCACCGAAGTCAAGGCGGTCAAGCTGGATGCCGTGGGTCCCGACGGAAAGGCCCTGGAAGTGCGATTGCAGGAACTTGCATGGGAGCCCTACACGATTTGGCTGAACAAGAAGGGAAGGCGATTCATGGATGAAGCCCACAGCCTCGCGTTCTTTGCGAGTGGAAACGCCGTGGCCCAGCAACCCGATGGCATTACATATACTGTTTTCGATAGCGATACTGTGGGAATGATGGAAAAGGAGGGATTGATCCGAAGCGGCATATTCGGTATCGCCGCCCATACGTTGCACGGATTTATTCCCCCTGCCGTTCCCCTACCCGGTCTTGTAAGGGAACTCCATAAACGATCCGATCCTGATTTCATGATGATTTCCGATTCCTTGCCCGACATTGCAGGCTGGATGGGGGCCAGGCCCGACGTCTTGATCCAAACAATAGAGGAGTACAATACCGCCTGTGATCGAAACCATGACTTACTGTTTGTTAAAGATAAGCAATACCTCAGACCGGTTCGCACGGCACCCTTTTATGTAATAAGGGGTCATGCATCTATCTGCGATACCGTAGGGGGCATTAAGATAAATGAAAATATGGAGGTGCTCGATACTCTCGACGACCCGATACCCGGGTTGTATGCAGCAGGGACTACCACGGGATGCTGGGAGTCGGAAAGCTATTGCTACCATCTTACGGGGCATCTGGCCGGCTTTGCCCTTAACTCGGGCCGTATCGCAGGGGAAAATGCCGCCGTCTATGTTTCCACCTAAAATCCGCGTCGCGGATTTTAGGTGGTGTCCGTTGTTTGTTGTCCGTTGTCTATGGCTGGAGTAAAGAATCCACGCCCATCGAAGATCCCGGTGATTTGCCCTGGGAAGGACGTGGCATGGTTTTAACCCCAAAGGGGTTCTTTAGTCAAAGGAGGTATGAATATGAGGCTCAAGGCGTAAGGCTCAAGGCCCAAGGTTACATTCAAATTCAAAAACCTTTTTTTAAGGTTTTTCCTTACGCCTTGCGCCGGGTGCCCTGCGCCTCAGATAAATATCTCCTTGAAAAGAAATATCATACCGGATATCCATTTCGAGGCAGAAACGTATAATCCTAACCCGGCCTAAAAGACTGGGTTTAAACCATGAAATGAAAACAGCCACTCTTTCAGTTCGTTGAAATGACTCGCAAGTCAGGTTTGAAGGTATCGTAAAAATTCAAAATTCGCGTTTGTTTGTTATTCCCGTGAAGGCGGGAATCTAATGATTTAGAGCATTTCTCGGACTTTTTGGGAAATAGGAAAATTGAATTGTTATGCATGCCGTTTCCATCGTGTATTCAACGGACAACCCGCAACGGCCAACGGTCACTGCCGGGTTTTATAAAAGGAGGAAAAGAAGGATGGTTAAAACAATGGTCAATACGGAAAAGCAGGCTGCCTGTCAGGAACTCAGGGAGATAATCGGGCCCCAAAAGGTAAGGGACGATGAGATAACTCTGGTTACCTACGGCAGGATACGACATGGCTTCGATATAATGTGGCCCTTCCGCAAGCCGTGCTTCGTGGTCTTCCCCGAGACCCGGGAGGACGTCGTTGAGACCCTCAAGCTCGCCAACAGGTACATCATTCCCATTACTTCCGTGGGTACCGCCGCGATCATTCTCGGGACAACGGAGGGAGGTATTATTATAGATCAGAGACGCAGGGACAGGGTCCTTGAAATAAACACCGACTCCGGATATGCAGTTATCGAGCCCGGCGTCAGCTTCGACAAACTCACTTCGGCCCTTAGAGGAACAGGGTTCAAATGTTCCGTCGGTACGATGCCGGGTCCAGGCACCGTCCTCGGGCAGGGTCTATCGAGGGGTTCCCAGAGTTTTACCACCCGGTACCTCAATGTAATCCTTGATCTTGAGGTCGCCCTCCCCAACGGGACGGTTTTCAGTACCGGATCTTCCCATTTCGATGGTGTCGGAAGCCATCTGAGGTACGGTCCCTATCCGGATCTGGCCGGCCTGTATACCTGCGCCTACGGCGCCATGGGGGTTATCACCAAGGCGGCAGTCAGGATCCACCCAGTTAATGAGGCTTCACGAATTCACTTTGCGGGATTCGATCAATATTCGGACGCCATCGATTATGTCAAAGACCTCATTAACAATAATATTCCCGAGCACACCTTCATCTGGGACTGGCACATGTATATATCCTGGCCTCTCGGCCCGTCCGATATGGAGACCATAATGCCCCAAATCCTGGAGTCCGACGTCAGGGAACCGCCGGAAGGGACACCCTACAATCTGGTCTCTACCCTGTTGTCCGGATATAAGGAGCAGGTAGATGTCTATGAGAAGATATGCGCCAAGGTAGCCAAAAAATGCAATGGCAGGGTCCTTTCCGACGAGGAGGTTGAAAAACGATTTCCCGCCACCCTGGCAGGCTTTAACCAGCAGTACGGCGACTTCCATTATCGTGAAGCCGTGCATTGGAGTAAAGGAAGGTTCGCCGGATGGTATGTGTTTGCCGAACCGAAGGACATCAAGGAGGTCGAGAAATTCGCGGTAAATGAACTGACGAAATTTGGAAAGACCATCAATCCCATCAGCTATTACTCCCATCCCTTTGACTTTGGCCGCTCCTTTCTTTTACGCATCGCCGGTTTCCCCGACCCGGGCGACATCGAACTGCGAAAAAAAATCGCTGGGAAATTCGAAGAGATGTACGATCTGGCGTTAAAAAGGTACGGTGCCGTCCCCATACGTCCGATCGGATCGGATCGAGCGGGAACCTATATGGACGTACTTCGCAGTATTAAAAAAGCGCTCGATCCCAATAACATACTTAACAGAGACTCAGGTCTGTTTGAGGAGGGAGAACTATGAAATTAGCCACCACCCTACAAGACGTTCAAGCTGCAGCAACCCGCTGTCTCAGGGATGCCAGGTGCACCTACGGTTCCTGGCCCGAGAATCCCATCCTGTGCCCCATTTACCGGCATGAACCTTCCTTTACCTTCAGCGGTGGAGGCTACCTCTTCCTCATCCTGGCCCTGCTTGAGAATAAAATAGATTTTAATCAATCTACGGGCGACTTCGCTTTCACCTGCACCGGGTGTCTGGTCTGTGACAGTAATTGCGCCCTGATCCGCTGCCATACGCCCCATGCCGATATCCTGGACATCATCCGCCTCTTAAGGAGGGAAGCGGTGAAGAGGGGTTTTATCCCCGATGGTGTCGCTAAGAAGATGTACGATGAGCTCTGTAAAACAGGAGACTACGGCCGGGCAGGGGGACTCAGTCTTCCTGAAGGGATACGCTCGGACGGGGCGGATACGGTCATATTTGCCGAATGCGCCCACACCGCAGTGCAGCAGGATATCTCCCGGGCGGCAATCAGGCTGCTGGAAAAGATGGGCCGCCCGGTCTCCCAATTTTCTGAAAAGGGGTGTTGCGGTTCGACCCTCTATGATTTTGGTTTCTGGGATCAACTGGAGCCCCTGGTTAAAGCCAACTGGGAGAAAATGAAGGCCTTGAAAGAAAAGACCTTTGTCTTCATGAATCCCCATTGCCAGGAGTTCCTTGTAAAGAGGTATCCTGAAATCCTTCCCGACTACAACCCCATCCGCAGCCGGCACTTCAGCCAGCTTTTGGCGGAGGCTTTTCGGGACGGCAAGCTGATAAGTAAAAATTCCGGTAAAATAAAGGTCAGCTATCATGACCCCTGCTACTTAGGGAGAGGACTAAATATATATGACGCGCCAAGGGATGTCTTATCCGCTCTGGCAGGGGTCGAGCTGGTGGAAATGAAGAGAAACAGGGAGAATTCCTTTTGCTGCGGCGCCAGGGCTCTTGGGGAATATATCCCCGGACTATCCGAAGACACAGCGAAAGAAAGGATAAGGGAGTTTGAGGAAACGGGGGCCGACTTCCTGGTAACCGCCTGTGCTTACTGCAAGGAGATTTTTCAGAAAGTGCTCCCTGACGGGGACCTGGAACGGGTTAAAGATCTGACCGAGCTCGTCGATGAGAGAACGCAATAAATGCAACCGCATTGAAAAAGGTTAAATAAGTTACCTGTTGAGGAGGATAATTCCATGGATTTCAACCGTTACATCGAGGTATTCAACAGCGGAGACGACGACGTTCTGGTAGAGGACTGGTTCACTGACGACATCGTCTATATCGGGGGGAATCGAAAGATCGAAGGCAAAGAGGCCTGGCGAGACTTCTTGAAGTTTGCCCATGACGGTGTCCGAGAGATATTCCGCCTCCAGGACCTGTTTCAGAAGGACGATTCCTTCTTCTGCGAAATAGATATGGATTTCCATGCTACACGGCCGCGGCCCGATTTCCCCCTCGGACCAATGTTTCCGGGCGACATGATGACCGTGAAGTTCTTTGTGATATACAAAGTACGCGACGGAAAGTTCTGCCAGCTCAAGGCCGCGACCTGGCCGAAGGATCATGGTATCAGTAAAATCCCCCGATTAGGGGGTTCCCACGCCGGACAGAAGGCGGCGCTCCAATCCTATGCCGCTGCCTACCGGGCCCGCGATTATGAAAGGTTCGGCAAATTCTATACCGATGATGTGGTCCTGGAGATGGGCGATGCCGTGCCGATAAGAGGCCAGGAAGCGGTTCTCACCTATTACCGGACGTCTTTCGACAGGGTTGACGAGGACATGCAGGAGTCATCCATCGACGCTACCGATGACCTGATTTCGATCAAAGGCATTGCCCGCTTCAGGGCGAAGCAGGATATGCCGGACTTCGTCTTTGGGGCGCTCAAGGAGGGCGAAGCCCGGGAGATGATGCTGCAAATGGACTATGACCTGCGAGACGGCCTCATTTCCAGGATTCGGATTGCTCAGATGGTCGCCTGATTGAACCTCGTCATGTCAGGGCTGTAATGAGCTCCTCTGAAGGTTTATGAAATCCTTTTCAACGGATTAAGGAGCTCATTTTATGGGATAGAGACGAATGATTTATTTAGATAGTGTCCATCCAGAAACAGCCAATTGATGGATGGAGCTTTCAGAGGTCAGCTATCAGCAGTCAGCCAAGTCTTTGTTTTCAATGTTTTTCGCTGACAGCTGAATGCTGATTGCTAATAGCGCGAATCCAAAAACGTTAGTTTATGGATGAGCACGAGATAGTACCCTTATTCATAAAGGAGGAGGCTATGGATTTAGGTTTAAAAGGAAAAGTGGCTCTGGTAACAGGGACAGGCAGTCAGATCGGTTACGGAAAGGGCATCGCGATGACTCTCGCGGGTGAAGGCTGTAACATCATTTCCGCGGACATAGACCTTGATGGAGCGAAACAGACCGCCGGAGAGGTGGAGGACCAGGGTTGTAAGACCATTGCCCTGAAGGTCGATGTAGCTAACAGGTCTCAAGTGGACAGCATGATAAAATCGGCTCTGGAGAAGTTTGAAAAGATAGATATCCTGATTAATAACGCCGGAACCAGTAGCTTGCTCAAACCCTTTGTTGAGATGACCAGGGAGGACTGGGATATCGATATCGGTGTGAATCTATATGGTCAGATGAATGTCGCCCAGGCCGTTCTTCCCCATATGATATCGCGTGGATATGGCCGGATAATAAATTTTACAGGGGGACGGGGCATCCCCACTATATCCATATACGGCGCCGCGAAGGCCGGAGTTATAGCCTTTACAGAAGCCCTGGCAAGGGAGGTGGCACAGTATGGGATCATCGTGAACGGCATAGGTCCCGGACTCGGGGAGACGGGCCTGGTGCATAACGCCCCCACCGCGTTCCTTGAAGAGAACAGGCAGAGGTCCGCATTAAAAAGGCTCTGTACGCCCGATGATGTGGGGCCGGTCGCGGCCTTTCTGGCCTCTGACCTTTGCAGCTATATGGTTGGTCAATTCATCCATTTGAGTACGTTTTAACGTTTGTGTCATTATCTCGTGTCCATCCAGAAACAGATTTAGCCATAGTAGCCTATGGCTAGGACGGCTGAATGGCCGACGATGTCCGCAGCAGGCTACCTGTTCGCTGCAATAGCTTGCTATGGAAGGCGGGATAGGGAGGATGGAAGTCCAAAAACCTTCGCTGTTGATCGAGCAGTAAATCCTTAGCCCCACGAATTCGTCTCCAAGGTCCTTTTGAAAGATCTCCTTGCAATATGGGCATGCCGTAATGAGCATTTCCGCGCCTGTCTCCTTGAACTCCTCAACCCTTTCCAGGACCGTTCCATCGGAAAAGGCTTTAAAATCTAAAATAAAAAAGGTTCAATTAGGGACCACGTTGGAATGGGCGGTATGAGGAAGACCCCTGTTTTAAAGCGTTCCTTTCAACCTTGGATCGAGGGCATCCCTGAGCCCGTCCCCCATCATATTGAAGGCGAACACGACAAGCATAATGGCCAATCCCGGAGCAAAGGAAAGGATCGGCTGTTTGAGAAGATATTTATAGCCGTCGTTGACCATGGCACCCCAGGCGGCCCCTGGGGGCGCGATGCCCATACCTAAGAAGCTGAGACCCGCCTCGGCGAGGATGGCAAAACCCATCTGCATCGTCACCAGGACGATCAGCGGTGGAAAACAGTTCGGTACAATGTGACGGAGCATAATATTAAAATTCCCGGCACCGATGGCCCTGGCCGCAAGAATATACTCGTTTTCCTTGATCGAAAGGACCTGCCCGCACATTAACCGGGCATACACGGAGGTTAAACTGATACCAATGGCAATCATAACGTTCTTGAGTCCGCCGCCAAGGAGGGCCGCGATAACGAGCGCCAATAAGATCATCGGGAAAGCCATAAGGGCGTCTATGAATCGCATGATGACGGCGTTGATAACGCCCCCGAAATATCCGGCAAACAAGCCCATTGTCATCCCGATCGCCGCGGCAATACAGATAGATACAACACCCACCATGAGCGAAGTTCGCGAACCGTAGATAACACGACTCAATGTGTCCCTGCCTAAGGCGTCGGTACCTAACAGGTGCTCCCAACTGGCATCCTTCAGGGCGTTGTTCAGGTCCTGTTCATAGGGACTGTAAGGGGCCAGCACCGGGGCGAAAATGGCTGTAGCACAGAAACTCAAGATTACAATCATACCGAATACTACGACCCTTCGACTAAAAAAAACCCTGAGAAAAAGGCGGAATTCACTTTTTACCTCTGTCGTTTCTGAAAAATCCGAATCCATTTTATCCTTATTGTAGCTGTCTCTCTCTGAATCAGCCATATCGAACCCGGGGATCAAGCCAGCCGTATGATATATCCACAAGTAGATTCGCTAAGACAACGATCAGGGCGGTCAAAAAGATCACGGCCTGAATAATTGCATAATCCTGGCTGAACACGGCTTCGACTGAAAGCCGGCCCATGCCCGGGATATTGAACACGGTTTCAATGAGTACCGAACCGCCAAGGATAAATCGCAATCCCATGCCCATAAGGGTAATCACAGGGATCAGGCCGTTTTTCATGACGTGTCTTATGACGATGGTGCGCTCCCTCAATCCCTTTGACCAGGCGGTTCGAATGTAGTCCTGATGGATTACCTCAAGCATACTCGAACGGGTCTGCCGTGCCAGGGAGGCTAAAGAGAAGATGCAGAGGCAGCAGACGGGCATGATCAACTGTTTCGTACTCAGCCAGAAATCTTCGAAAGGCGAGGTATAGCCGAAGATCGGAAGCAGCCTCAGCTTTAGGCCGAATAGATAGATAAGTAAAATACCCAGCCAGAAGACCGGGACGGTTATCCCCAGGTTAGCCAGGACGGTCATCAGGGTATCTATCCACCTACCTCTCCTTAAGGCCGCGAGCATTCCTGCCGTTATACCGAGGAGTCCGCTAAGCACAAAGGCGATCAATCCTAAATGGAGGGTTATTGGCAGGCGTTCCGCGATAAGTGTACCCACATTTTCACGGTAGAACAAGGATGTACCGAAATTGCCTCGGAAAAGATCCGCTACCCAGTCCAAATACTGTACCATCAATGGCCGGTCCAACCCGAATTCGTGCCGGGTTCGGTCAACCTCCTCCTGGGTGAGTGTTTCCATCTCCTCCTGGGATAGATAGATAAGAATCGGATCTCCGGGCAATAGGCGTATGACAACAAATACCAGCAAACTGACGATGATCAGTACGATGACTGCCTGTATCAACCTGCGACTTATGTATGTCGCCAATGTATTCTCCTATCCAAGATTCACATCATGTCCATCCTGGTATCGGCGACCGGAGAATGCACAGTACATTCTTCCGATTAATCCATGTAAAGCACGTTGCATTACGCGACCTTGAAAAAACGAATGTTTTATAAAGGTCTCATGATAAGATCTATCATGCGTGGATATAGAATGGATGCGGTCTTTCTGACTCAGTAAAGAATCCCGACCACAGGTCGAGGCTTCTTCCAATGAAAAAGCCCATAGGCTTAGGGGTTCACGCCCCCAAAGCCCGTTCAGGCCGTTCGCCTATGCATAGTGCCCCTGTGCACAGCACAGGGCATGCCCTGTGTTGTGCACAGGGTAGTCTGGCTTTTTCACGTAAATAATAACGGTCTTTTATCACAGCCGTCCTAACCTGTCAATGACCCCATCCATTCTGATTCACCATCAAGGCACCCCCTGATCTACCATCAGGGTATCAGGACCTTCTTGACAAGAAACAAGGAATGGAATATTTTCTATCGTAAAATCCTGGAAAAGAGGTCTTTTCCCGGATTGAGAGTACCAAATGAACGGCCTCTATCCAACGTACATTAAAACCGTGCCGTATCCATTCATGCATTTTTTCAATATCATATCACGATTTTCCTGAAAGAAAGGAGGGAGGAATGATGAAAAAAACACTTACCGTAATAACAATCGCATTCCTATTATTCGGCTTCACCTGGGTGATAGGTATCGGAGAAGCATCGGCTGTGTCACCTAAATATGGAGGGGTCATGAGAATAATCATGAAAAACGCCCCTGCCTCTTTCGGTGACCCGAGCCAGGTCTTTTCATTCCCCGCTGTCATCTCAACCCAGCCGGTCTTCGAGAGCTTGCTTGATTATCATAAA
>CAYTUL010000079.1:0-11059 GCA_964441135.1 uncultured Desulfobacteraceae bacterium
ATAGAGGATGACGTAATCATTTACTCAAACGCGACCGTACTCGGTGAAGGTGCGGTTATCGGGGCCAGGTCCATTATTGGCGGAAACGTCTGGATAACCGAGAGTGTCCCTCCCGACACAAAGGTCCTGCTGAAAAAGCCCGAGCTCATCTATATCGGGAATGGTTCGGGGAAAAATGTGAAATTAGAAAGGAAAAATCCAAAATGAGATTTTTAGAAATAACGAAGATTATCGGATCCACTCCGATTACCCGGCTCAATCGCGTCACGGAAGGTCTCGGTGCCAGTATCTTTGGGAAGCTGGAGTCCCGGAATCCCATGGGCAGCGTAAAGGACCGGATCGGCCTTTCCATGATTGAGGCCGCGGAAGAACAGGGGCTGTTGCGTTCAGATACCACAATTATAGAACCCACAAGCGGAAACACCGGACTCGCCCTGGCCTTGGTCTGTGCCGTGAGAAAGTATCGCCTTGTTTTAACCATGCCGGAGACGATGAGTGTAGAGAGAAGGAAACTGTTAAAGCACTTGGGTGCGAGACTCATCCTGACACCGGGAGCCGAGGGTATGAAGGGTGCTATTTCCAAAGCAGAGGAAATCCATCATGACACCCCCAACACCTTTATGCCGAATCAGTTCGAGAATCCCGCCAATCCTGAAATCCATCGCAGGACCACGGCGGAGGAGGTCTGGAAGGATACGGACGGGGAAGTGGATATATTTGTTTCGGGTGTCGGAACCGGCGGAACGATCACCGGCGTGTCGGAAGTAATCAAGGCCCGGAAGCCTTCCTTCAGGTCCGTGGCCGTTGAACCGGCGGATTCTCCTGTCCTTTCCGGGGGAAAGGCCGGGCCGCATAAAATTCAGGGTATCGGGGCCGGATTTGTCCCCCCGGTCCTGAACACCGATATCATTGATGAGGTTATTACCGTTACCAATGATCAGGCAATGGATACGGCCCGAAGGCTTGCAGCAATGGAAGGGATCCTGTGCGGTATTTCATCGGGCGCGGCCGCCTGGGCGGCCCGTGAACTGGCAAAGAGGCCGGAGAACAAGGATAAACAGATCGTCGTTATCCTCCCTGATACGGGGGAAAGGTACTTGAGCACGGACTTGATTTCCAATGAAGAATAGATATTCTTTTTAATTCAAGATTCCTCGGCTGTCGCCGGGAAAGGACATTGGGCGCAGCTTCTGAAGACAGGGTTTTACCTATTGAATCGATTCATGGGCAGGTCCAATTTGGAGGATAATATTCAACCTTTTTTCAGGATAAGGGGGTGAAGGATGGGGAAAAAAATCATGATCGTGGAAGATGATCCAAGTATTGTCGATTACCTTGTAACGCTGTTTCAGGACAATGGATATGAAACGTGTAAGGCTTCTACAGGTACGGAAGGTCTCGAAATGATCAAGGCCGAGAATCCGGATCTAATTACCCTCGATTTTGAAATGCCGGAAAGCTGGGGCAATATCTTTTATCGAAAGATCCAGAAAAATGAGAATTATCGAGATATCCCCATAATTATCATAAGCGGGCTGGATACGGAATTTCCCAAGCTGGAAAAGGCGGTGGCAACATTTCGGAAACCCTTTGACAGGGAAGCACTCCTGAAGACTGTCCGGGCGACCATAGGTGAATAGGGGAAATACTCCTTCAGGCCTAGCACGGTTGATGATTAGGTTTCCACCATGTCAGGCCCTGAGCCTGTCTTAGGGATCTTTATATAAAAGCTCGATCCTTCTCCCGGAGCGGACTCCACATCGATGCTGCCACCATGCTGCTGGACGATCTCGTTTGCCACAAAGAGCCCGAGTCCGGTCCCCCGGCCGGCCTTGGAGGAAAAGAAGAGCGTGAACATACTTTCCATTGTCTCCCTGTCCATTCCGACACCGTTATCATGGATGTAAAAGAGGATGAAATCCCCTTCGCTTTTTACCCCGAATAGGATCCTGTGCTCCTCTTTCTGTTTATCCTCCAGGCAGGCGTCCGCGGCGTTTTCGAGTATACTTATCAAGGCGGAACTCAACACAGGGGTGTCCGCTTCGAAAGTGACATTCATGGATTCAAACTCACGAATGAATGCGATCGGATGATCTTTCATTTTTAATTCAAACGACTGTGCCACATCTTCGGAAAAGGCCGTCACATCCGTTTGTTTACGGTTCAATTTTCTCTCTTTGGCATAATAGAGCAGGTTAAGAACCAGGTTCCGGATACGACCGATAATCAAATGCAGGGCGTCTCTCCCTTTTTTCAGGCGGTTCGGATCATTTTTTTCAATGCCTGTATCGATCCAATACATTCCCCCGTCCAATCCTGTGAGTATCCCTTTAATACCATGAGAGATTGACCCGAAGAGAAGCCCAAGTGCGGTAAGACGGCCCTGCATCCTACGTATCCTGGTGATATTAGTTGACATCTCCATTACATGGGTAACTTCGCCATTCATGTTTCGTATGGGGGCCGTCCAGATAAGGACATTATATTGATTCCCGGTTTCAGAATGGACCATCGTCTCATATTGTTGAGACCTTTCTTCTTCAAAAGTCTCCTGGACGGGGCACTCAGGGCAGGGAGCCTCTCTGTGCATATAGGCCTCATAACAATGGGAACCTATTTCACCCTTGAAATCTTCCTTGAATCTCCTGTTGGCTTCGGTAAGCCGTAATTCTTTATCCTGCACGGTGATGTAGCAGGGGACCTCGTCAAAAAGCTGCTGGTACTTCTGCTGGGTGGAACGTAACTCTTCTCTGAGACGGTTAATCTCCGTAATATCGGCGGTAATCTCTAAAACAAGTTCTATCTCATTATCCGCCCCTTTGATCGGCGCCGTATGCACAATAACAGGGATCTCATTGCCCTCGATGTCTGTAATAATCTGTTTGGTTCTCTGTCCTTCATTCGTTCGGAATGTCATAAAGACCGGACAGCTCTCTTTATCTGCTTTTACATATATTTCCCAGCTATTATGTCCGACCTTATTGCCTAACCTATGGTTATAGAGCTGATTGGCGGCCAAGACTTTTAGATCACGATTGTGGATGGAAACCAGGCAGGGTAACTCGTTAAAATAGGTAATTCCCCCTTCAAAATCCTCCCGCATGTTTCTTGTGGCGGAAGATAATCCTTCAACCACCTGGCCTACCGCAATCAATCGTTCAGCCTTGATCAATTTTTCTGATTTTTCTTGAACGAGCCTTTCGAGATTTTCCGTATACTCCTGGATTTTCCGCCTCATGGCTATTCTTTCATGGGCCCGCTTCAGGGCTATCTCCAGGATATCGTAGTTTATCGGTTTTGTGATAAAATCCGTTGCTTCAAGTTTCAGACTTTCTATGGCGAGGTCCATATCACCGTGACCGGTTATCATGATTACTTCGGTATCTCTATTCAATTCTTTTATGGTCTTGAGAAGTTCGATACCATCCATCCCGGGCATTCGGATATCCGTCAATACGATCGGCGGGTTTACATCTTTGAAGACATAAAGCGCTTCCTCACCATTTCCTGCCGTATACACCTTGTAACCGATATCAGACAAGGATATATCCAGCACTTCGCATATATCCTTCTCATCGTCTACAATCAGTATTTCTTTATCCATGACGGTCATACCCGGAGGAGTGATATCTTACGACCCTTCTCCAATTGTCTCCTTGACTATCTTTAGCAGTTCCTCGCGATTGATTGGTTTTTCAATGGCAGCAACCGCTTTTTTGATGGAACGATGGGGTACGTGCAGGCCGCTTATAACGATAACCGGGGTGTCCTTCAGCTCTTCTATCTTTCGGTATTTGATGTAAAACAGCGGCCCGGTAATTTTCGGCATATCAAGATCTAATGTGATAAGGTCCGGTCTCTCATTTTTCAAAATATCGAACCCTTCTTCAGCATCATAGGCATGACAGGTCTCATACCCGTTATCCCGGAAGAGGTCTGTGAGATAATCAACGATGATAGGATCATCGTCCAGGACAAGGATCTTCTTTCCCATAATGTCCTCCAATCCCGTTGTGTACGTCTTTTGTCATGGGTACACGGGATACTCTTTTTAAGTCCCGGTTTTTGATTTTAACCGGCCCATAGCCTTGGCAAGTTCCATCAAGACACCGAGGCCCTGTTTTACATCCTTATTTCCGGTAGCCCAGAGCAACCCAAAGGGTCCAACGTCCTTGCAGGTCTCGAGGTCGCACGTGGAAGGTATTTCCGTGAGACCTTCTAAAAAGGCCAGGGTCTGGGGATCCGCTAATTTTTTTGCCAGGCCGAGAAGTGCCACGAAACCGTCTCCTATCTTATCGATGTCTTCAGCCGTATAGGCCTGTGCGACCTTGGCACGGACTTCCAATGTCGCCATCAGCATGCGGAACACTCCCTTCTGATCCAGATCATCTAAATAGGTAATCAATTGGGGCACCGACGATCGTAGAAGTGGCTCTAAGGTTGTAACAAAGTCAATGATATTTTCGAGCTGATTCAAGGCAAAGGTAAGGCTTCTGGTACTTCTCAACAGCCGTTTCATCAAATCCAGAAGATCTTCTATCCGCACGCTTGATTCCACATCTTCCAGTTCCCTGATCATGAGTTGAAAGGCGTTATTGAGCAACGGGTTCAAGTCTTCCCTCAGCTCCTGTATACTTCTGGCCGAATCGGAAAGCGGGATCAGGCGGGATTCGATCCTGTCGAGACGTTCTAAAATCATTTCTTCACTGGTCATGACTGCCTCCTTTCCTTTAAATATCCTGACGCATTTTGCCCGCCATATTCATCTGATTTTCAAGGGGCAACTCATTTCCGGCAAGCATCAGGTTCCAATAAACCCACTTAAACATCATCTTGCCGTAGTAATTGAAGTGGCTTTCACCTAAGAGAGAAAAAGGACCGAGACCCGGGAAGGGAAACATGCCCGGCAGGGGTTCTACCTTGTAGTTAAAATCGATCAGCAGGGCCTTTTCATAGCCCGAACAAATGAAGCAGGTCGCATGGCCGTCGAAAGAAGGTTTCGGTTCATGACCATCTATTTCGCGTATCAGGTTTTCGACCACAGTGTCTGACTCATAATGGGCGACGGCCCCGGCCTTCGAAGCCGGTACATTGGTAGCGTCGCCTATTACATAGATGTTATCATAGTTCTTGGCCTTCAGGGTGTTGTGATCCGTATCAATAAAGCACATGGGGTCACCGATTCCGCAATCCTCGATAAACCGGGCGCCAAAGTTCGGTGGAATGGAAACGAGAAGATCGTAATTTACTTTATCCCCTCTATGGGATTCAATCGTCCTTTCCTCCGGATTGACCTGGGCAATGTCGAAGTTGCCGGTGAAATGGATGTTTTTATGATCCGCAAAATGCCTAAAGGTTTTGGCGGCGACGGGTTTGGTAAACATCCCATCCAAGGGGGAAACGAGCGCTATCTCCACGTTCTCCCTGACCCCTTTGGTTTTGAAAAACCAATCTGCCATAAACACGAATTCCAGGGGGGCAACAGGGCATTTGATCGGCATCTCCGCGATATTGAGGACCACCCGGCCGGAATCGAAATACTTGAATTTATTGTACAGGGCGACCGCTCCCTCGCGTGTGTAGAAATCAAAGATGTTCACACGCCAGTCATCCATCATGCCTTCAACCTCTTCGGGAACGATACGGGAGCCCGTGGCAATGATCATCCAGTCGTAGGAATAATTGCCCTTTTTCCCTTCCACCTGACGTTTATCAGGAGAAACCCCGACCACTTCGTCTAAAACAAAATCCACACCCTTGGGAATGAATTCCCTTTTGGGCTTGGCACAATCCTTCGCCGTGTAGACACCGAAAGGTATAAAAAGCCATCCTGGCTGGTAATGATGGATCTCATCATTGTCGATGATCGTTATCTTCCATTCCGCCTCATCCAGTTCCTTTCTTATTTTTGCCGCAACCATGGTCCCACCCGCGCCAGATCCTAAAATGATTAAATGCTTCATGTTTTCATCCTCCTTTATTTACCAAAAGTGGGTGTATATGTGTTTACGAGTTGAGTGAATATCTTTTTAAGCCGATATGGTTATGGAGCGTGTTGCCGGAAACATGTTTCAACCGAATCAAACAGCAGGCCGGTTTATTGCGTTCTCGTCACCCAGCAGGGGCAACTTTATGATGAAACAAGCGCCCCTATTCCTGGCTGGAACCACCTGGATGGTCCCGCCGCACTCCTTTATAATGCCGTAACTTATTGAAAGTCCGAGCCCCGTTCCCTTTCCAACTTTTTTCGTCGTAAAAAAAGGCTCAAAAATTTTATCCCGGATAGGTTCAGGAATTCCTGTTCCTGTGTCGTGCACTTCAACGGTCACTTCATTCCCCCTTAATTCCGTTCCTATGATGATTTTTCCGGAAACCGTTTCATCGCCCACCGCCTCCAGGTTTTCTTCAATGGCATCTCTGGCGTTCAACAGAAGATTGATAAAGACCTGTTCCAGCTTGACCGGATCGGCCTCTATTACGGGGAGGTCCTCCCCCAGTGTCCATATCACCTCAATTCCTCTCAGCTTCAATTGCTGGCTCAATACATCATGGGCCTTTCTCAACACTTCATTCACCTGAACCTTTTCCAGGCTCAAATCGGACTTTCTTCCAAATTCCCTCATATGGTTGATGATCTTGGTCGCACGGTCTACATTGTTGGCAATTTTTTGAGAAAGGGTGATAAGGGTTTCATCCTCGATTTTCTCTTTCCTGTTCATCTTTCTCGTGAAAAAATCGCTGGCCGTTCGGATTACCGAAAGGGGCTGGTTAAGTTCATGGGCTACCCCGGTTGCCATCTCGCCCAGAGTTGCCATCTTACTGGCCTGTATCAGTTGTTGCTCGATTTCAAGCTGCTGGGTAATATCACTCGTGGTGACAAGGAGGGACCTCTGATCAAGGTGTTCCGAAGGGGATATCCTGATGTTCACAAAAATTTCCCGGCCTTCCTTTGTCATGTGCCTTACCTGATTGAGCATCACCGAGTTTTTCAGCATGGAAGAGAGCCGTTCTCTTTCCCCTTCCTTGAAAAATAGGGGGAAGGATTTATGGATTATCTCATCCCTCGAATACCCATAGATCGCTTTTACACTTCCATTGCAATCCAGTATCTCTAATGTCTCGGCATCCAGCACAAAGAGCGGATTGGGGATATTGTTGAATATTGCCCGGTACCTCCTCTCCGAGATTTCCAATTCCTCTTCGAGTTTTTTCTTATAGGTAATATCCAGGCACATCTCCATCACGGCGACGATATCACCCCGGGCATTCTTAATCGGAGACGTTTTCACGACCCAGTATAGGGTGGTCCCGTGCTTGTTCGGACCGGATTCCTCACTCAGGTGAGAACGCCCGTCTTTGAAGGTTTCTTCGACCGGGCAGACAATGCATTTTTCATCCCGTCCTTTGTAGGCCTGATAACAATAGTTGCCGGGCTTTGGATCGAAGGTGTTATAAAACTCGCGATTGTAGCGTAAAAGTTTATAGTACCTGTCCTGAACCGTTATAAAACATGGAACATGATCGAACAGGTCCTGATATACATCGCTATACCGGTTCAACACCTCTAATGGGGGAAGCTCGTTACTCACTTCAATACCGCTGTTTATCAAGAATTTTCGTCACTCATAAAAACTTCATTATAGAGCTGATATCCAGCTCATTCTGTTGAATTCCCAGGGTATTCTCATCGATTCCAAGGCTTAGTCCCAGAAGCTGGGTATAAAGAACAGAAGGAAGATTATGATTCTCCCCTTTTTTGGCAATCATCATCCTTTGAACCCTGTCGAACTGCAGTTGACAATAGGAACAGGCAACGCACAGGTAATCGGCCCCGGCCTGATTGGCACTCATTATCTTTTTACGGGTCAATGTATAAGAAAGATCATCATCGATCCCTAACATGGGGGAACCGCAGCACTCTTTCTGGGAGGGCCATGGTATGATTTCCGCGCCCGTTGTTCTTACGAGCTCATCAAAGGTCGCCGCTGTCCCGGGTTCATCAAACTCCACAAGCTGCTTCGGGCGCAGTATATGACATCCGTAATGGACCGCAATTTTAAGCCCCTTAAAGGGCCGAACGACCTCTTCCCGGAGACGCTTCACCCCAATATCTCTATAAAGGATTTCGATAATGTGACTTATTCTTATGGTGCCTCTATACCTGAGACCTTCTTTATTTAGCTTTTTATTGATTTCATCTCTTATGGATGTCTCTTCCTTCATGAGATGGTTGACATGTTTCAGGCTGCCGTAACAACAATTGCAGATCGTCATGATATTCAGGCCTCTCCTTTCGGCCAGTGCCAGGTTTCTTGCCGAAGACAGTATATGGGCTTTGAAATTGAAATTTTTTAAAGGATATCCACAACAGTTGAATTCCTTAATATCCACGATTTTCACACCGAATTTATTCAGAACGGCATCGGTAGACGTTTCATACTGCTTTAAAAAGATCGGGGTGGTACAACAGCGCTGTATGGCAAACTCCATGAATAGTATCCTCCTTGAATCCTTCAGGGCCTCCCGTTTCGGCTACTGATCGCCATGTTCTTTAATTCATAAAAAACATCTGTTACGCGAACTCCCTGGGGACAGGCTTCCTGGCATTGATAACATCCAAGGCAATTCCACAGCATTTTTGACCGGAAGGCCATGTCGGGGAGTCCCACAATAGCCGCATGAATAATCTGGTGGGGAACAAGCCCCAGTTCCTGAGGGGGATTATCATATGCACGGACGACAGGACATGCCGAAGTGCATGTGGTGCAGGTATAACAATAGGAGAACGTATTGCCTTGAAGCGATCCGGTCAGACTTTTTGTAAAAGTCTTATCTTTTTGATTCAGATTGATCGTGGCACCCCGCTCCCCGAAGGCGCTGTACAATCGGGCGATGGCCTCTCTGGTTTTTACCAGCGGTTTTTGATAGGGACCCTGTTCCATATCACCGCTCTTCAATCCCCGGTAGAATGAGAAAAGCGTAAGAACAAGGAACTCAGGATATCCTCTCTGCAGGATAGCCTCCCTGACTTTAAACCAGAGATCCTGAAGGTTGATTCCCACGGGACAGACCAAGGTGCAACGATAGCAGTTTACACATAGATAGAGGCCTTCCTGCAGATGCCTGATATCTTCATTGGTAAGCGGCCTGTTCGCCACATACTTTTTGACGGAGACCAGTTTCTCAGAGGGAAGAATATTGATGTTGGGGATCTCCTCAAAAGAGATCCCCACGGTACAGGCCACGCTGCACGTGCCACAATGCGTGCAGGCATCAAGTTCGATCATCTGCCTGGTCATTATATTTGCCGGATGGGATTTCATTGGATCCATTACAGCATTCAGAAGAAGGCTCAGGGGACTCGCGAAGACATGAAACATCCTGCTGAAAGGCAGGTAGGCCAGTCCGGCAAAACATGCCAGGAAATGGAGATACCAAAGAAATATGGGGATATTGAATTTATCGGAAGCCCCGGCTACCGGGGTAATCATTTTTGAGGCGCCATAGCTTAAGAAGGCCCATTGAGGTCGGGAATGACATCCCAAACAACTCGTCTCATGCAACTCTTTCCCGAGTTCGAGGGTGTCCTCATCAAAGGGGCCCTTTACGTCCGGAGATACAACCCCGTAATTTTCCACCCAGAAGCTCTCCAATGCTTTAAGAGTCTCCGGGTCATCCGAGTCGGCATAGTCTTCAACCATTTTCCGATAACTGTCGTGAGAGACGATTTTCGTGGCCTCCAATAAAAAACCGGAGATCATAACGAAAGACAGGATAATAATAAGGTAATGATCCATCCTGTTGGTCATCAAACGGGATATTTTAAGAAAATGGCGTCTATAGACGGAAAGTGCCAGGCCGACGATTACCATAAGACCAAAAAAGTTCCGGAGAAAAAGGAATGGATTGAGCGTTGAAGCGTAATCCGGAAACAGGGACGCGGTGATGACTTTTTCCAGGGCATGCATAAAGAGCAATAATACAAATCCGCCGAATATACACATATGGTTGATCCAGCGAAGACGGCTCTCCCGGAAAATCCTTCTCTGAAGAAGTACATCCAATAAAAAAACAATGAACAGGGTTATGATTTTTCGGCTCAGCAGGGTTGAAATAATCCCTTTAACGGCGGCAAAAAACCTTCCGGATTTGCGGATCTCATTGTTTTCAATACCAAAACTGTAACGAAACCATGTTGATATCTTGTAGATCAGACCAACCCCGAAGATTCCGAGTGAGACATAAAGGCTGATTTGGAAAACCATGGTCATTCCTTTTTAAGGTTTGGCGTATTAAACCGGGAATCCTTAAAAAAACGGCCTGTGGCAAAAGAAAAAAGACACCACTTTGTGGTAGTTCAGATGTACCACACTGTGGTATTTTATGTCAAGCGATTTTTTCCATCTCCCTCAAGAATCTTGACAAACCCGCCCGCAGAGGTTACTCATTATCCGGTTCTCAATACAGGTCTTATTCGTCAGGGATTCGGCATGGTATATTTCCGGCACCCGGAAAAGGGAAAACCCTGGAAACAAAATGATATTCTTTGAATATTTGTTATTTCCGCGAGGAAATAATCACGACCCTAATCGAAGGAAAGGATTCCGGTTTTATTGATGGATCGTAACGAATTTAAGAACTTGCGCACGAGATTAAACAAGACACAAAATGAACTTGCTCTTTTATTAGGGACATCCCTCAAGGCCATCCGGAGTTACGAGCAGGGATGGAGGAACATCCCCGTACATGCGGAAAGACAACTTTACCTTCTCGTCTCAAGGAAGACGGCCGCCGAATATAAACAAAAACCCTGCTGGATAATCAAAAAGTGCCCTCCAAGCCGGCGAAAACGCTGCCCTGCCTGGGAGTTTCAGTCCGGGAAGCTGTGCTGGTTTATCAACGGGACCGTCTGTGAGGGTGTGGTCCAAAAAAAATGGCAAGACAAGATGAATATCTGCAAAGATTGCGAAGTCTGGGATTCCTTTATTGGAACTTAGCTACCTTTTGACATCCTACCCTGTTGGTCTCACCGGTTCTGAGCCTTCGCCCGAATACCCTG